>DATMXY010000581.1:0-6086 GCA_035561275.1 Anaerovoracaceae bacterium
ATGTTTATCAGAAGGATGTGACCAAGTTATAATGAAGCGCTCTCAAATCAATGCACTGATCAAAGATACGATCAAATGGCTTGAACAAAGAAATGTATATCTTCCGCCTTTTGCCTACTGGTCCCCGGAGAAATGGGCCGGAAAAGGCCGCGAATATGATGAAATTCGTGAAAATATGCTCGGCTGGGACGTGACGGACTACGGCAGGGGAGATTTCGATAAAGTCGGTTTACTGCTTTTTACCATCAGGAACGGGAATCTGAAGAAGCCCGAATATGCGAAACCATATGCGGAAAAGCTGTTGATTTCCCAGGTTGGCCAGATTTCTCCGAATCATTTCCATTGGAATAAGATGGAGGACATCATCAACCGGGGAGGCGGCATATTGATGCTGCAGCTTTGGAATTCCACCTCCGAGGGAGGGCTGGCCGATACGGACGTTACGGTCCGCATCGACGGCAGGGTATGTACTGTGCCGGCAGGAGGACAGGTGTTCCTGAAGCCGGGTGAAAGTATCACCCTGACTCCGGGGCTGTATCACTTATTCACGGCCGAGGAGGAAAAGGTATTGGCCTGGGAGGTTTCCATGGTCAACGACGACAACGCTGATAACCGTTTCTATGAAACACAGGACAGGTTTACATATATTGAAGAAGATGAGCCGGCAGAATATCTGCTTTGTAACGAATATCCGGAGGCCAGGTAACGATGCCCAATATTGATATCGTCGCGTTCGGCGAACTGCTGATCGATTATACCCCGGCGGGCAAATCGCCTTCCGGCATGGACCTGTTTGAGCAAAATCCCGGAGGCGCGCCGGCCAATGTGCTGGCGTGCGCGTCGAGGCTTGGACAGAGAACGGCCTTTATCGGAAAAATCGGCGCGGATATGCAGGGCGAGTTTTTAAGAAAAACCTTACAGGACGCGGGCGTCAATACCGGCGGGCTGGTCAGCGATGAAAACTGTTTTACGACCCTGGCCTTTGTCAGCCTGAAGGAAAACGGAGAACGGAGCTTTGCATTTGCCCGGAAGCCCGGAGCGGACACCAGGATCTACAGGGAGGACGTCGATCTGTCTGTAATAAGAAACAGCAGGATCTTCCATTTCGGTTCTTTGTCCTTAACAGACAGCCCTGCGCGGGAGACTACTTTTTTCGCCCTGGAAGAAGCGAAGAAAGCAAACTGCATCATTTCCTATGACCCGAATTACAGGCCTCTCCTGTGGAAAAGCAGAGAGCAGGCAAAGGAGCAGATGTGTGCCGCGCTTCCTTACGCGGACATGATCAAATTATCCGAAGAAGAAGCGGAGCTGATAACAGGCCATGCGGACCCTCGGGCCGCAGCGGAGCATCTGACTGGCTGCGGGATCGGAATTGCCGCCGTAACGCTGGGCAGCAACGGCGCTGTGATTGCGACAAAGGACGGGTGTGATACGGTGCCCGGCTTTGCCGTCGACGCCGTAGACACCACCGGCGCAGGCGACGCCTTCTGGGGAGCGTTTCTGTCCGGGTTCGCGGAATTTGGCGGGAGGCCTGAAGAGATCAGCCTGACAAAGGCCTGCGGGATGGCAAGGTTCGCAAACGCCGCCGCCGCGCTGTGCGTTACAAAAAGGGGCGGGATCCCCGCAATGCCCCAGCCTGACGAAATCAGGCGATTGCTTGAACGATAAATCGATTTGAAATGATGAAAAATGAAGGTGAAATAAGTGGTGACGGAATGAAGCAGATCAATTACATAACCAAAGAAAATTTTGGCAAGTACGGAACGATCATAGATTTTACAGGCAGGAAAGAGAATCCTCCCTTTGAAATCATCATTACAAACGAAGAAGACCCCTGGCGTATCGCCATGCTCAGGGTTGAGGAAAGAGAATTCACCTTTCTGGAAAAGCACCCTTCCTCTCTGGAGACCTTTGAGCCCGTGGAAGGGGTATGCCTGCTTTTAGTGTCCCTGGAAGCCCAAAGCGATTATGAGGTGTTTGTGCTGGACCGGCCCGTCTGCCTGGATAAAGGCGTCTGGCATGGCATCGTCACGCTGGCCGGCGTTTCCAAGGTCAAGATAACCGAAAACTTAGAAGTCGATACAGACTTTTACAATCTGGAGCGGCCGATCCGGGTCTTTGCCGATTAGTCTTTTATCTGTTGAGGGAGCTTCTTCTGAAGAGGCGGTGAAATCATGTCGGAACATATTGTTAAAATGGAACATATTTCAAAGACCTTTCCCGGCGTGAAAGCGCTCGACGACGTATCGTTCTATCTGAAGCCCGGCGAAGTGATGGCTTTGCTCGGCGAAAACGGCGCGGGAAAGTCCACTCTGGTAAAGATATTGAGCGGCGTATATACCAGAGACGAGGGAAGCATTGAAGTATTCGGCCAGAGCGTCCAGGAACAGCTCACGCCGAAAAAAGCGCAGGAGCTTGGCATCGCGATCATTCACCAGGAATTGAATATGTGCGGCCATCTGACCGTCGCGGAAAATATCTTCCTGGGCAGGGAAAGGACGCGGTTCGGCGTATTGTCGCAGGACGATATGAACCGGGAAGCGAAGAGGATCCTGGACGATCTGAAAATCGAGATCAGTCCCGCCACTATAATCGGCGACCTGCCCGTCTCCAAACAGCAGATGGTTGAAATCGCTAAAGCCCTCTCGACCAATGCGGAAATCCTCATCATGGACGAACCCACAAGCGCGCTTACAAGCAAAGAGATCGACGAGCTGTTCCGGATCATCCGGCAGCTTAAGGCGCAGGGGAAAGGGATCGTATATATTTCCCACAGACTGGAGGAGCTTGCCCACATCGTCGACAGCGTGACCATCATGCGCGACGGCAGGT
Organism: Anaerovoracaceae bacterium; assembly: GCA_035561275.1. Lineage (GTDB taxonomy): Bacteria > Bacillota > Clostridia > Peptostreptococcales > Anaerovoracaceae > Anoxybacterium. The sequence continues at coordinate 2,833 of DATMXY010000581.1, forward strand.
TTATTCTGACGTCGGAATTCAAGGATATTACCATGTCGGAAATCATATCCAATATGGTTGGCCGTGAAATAAAGGAAAAGTTTCCGCGGGTCGAATGTCCGCGTGGCGAAAAGCTGCTTGAAATCAGGGACCTGAATGCCGGCAGGGCGGTCAGGGATATCAGCTTTGACGTCTATGCCGGAGAGATCGTCGGCATTGCCGGGCTTATGGGAGCCGGCAGGACAGAAACGACCAGGGCGATTTTCGGAGCCGACCCGAAGCAGACGGGAGAGATCCTCCTGAATGGGCATGCCATGAAGATCAACCGGCCCGCCGACGCGATCCGGAACGGTCTCGTGCTTGCCCCGGAGGATAGAAAGAAGGACGGCCTGTGTGTCAGGCTGAGCATCCGAGAAAATATCGCGCTGCCGAATCTCGATACCATCTGCGGAAAGCTGGGCATCGTCAATAGAAAAACCGAGCACCGGATCGTTAACGAGGCGGTCAGGAATTTCAACATCAGGCTGACGACCGCGGAAGCGGACGCAAGCAGCCTGTCCGGCGGCAATCAGCAAAAGGTCGTCATCAGTAAATGGCTTGCAAGGGATTCCAGGGTTGTGATCTTCGACGAACCGACCCGGGGGATCGACGTCGCGGCGAAGGTCGAAATTTACAACCTGATGAACCGGCTGAAACTGCAGGGGATCGGCGTTGTGTTCGTCTCTTCGGAAATGCCGGAGATCCTGGGGATCAGCGACAGGATACTGGTCATGTGCGACGGCAGGATAACCGGGGAAATCGACGCGAAGACAGCAACGCAAAACGAGATCCTAGAGCTTGCCACCCGCTTCGAGAGCAAAATCGATCTGCAGTAAAATATAAGATTATTAGGAGCATAAACGTTTAGGAGGGTTTCGTGCATGAAGAAGACAGAGCTTCGCATTCCGGTTAAAAATGTATTGGCGATACGGGGAATGGCCCAGGTCCTGACGGTATCTGTCGGGCTTGTAATTCTGTGTATCATATTCGGCGTATTGAATCCCAATTTTTTCTCCAGTGAAAATTCATTGAACCTTCTCAGACAAATTGCGCCGATATTGCTGATCGGAATCAGCCAGGCCTATGTTCTCATTACCGGAAACATCGATCTTTCCATTGGTTCGGTGGTGGGAATGAGCACAATGATCGCCTCAACGCTGATGTCAAAGGGGGGCGTAAACCCGTGGCTTGCCGTACTGATCACCATGGCCTGCTGCCTTTCCATAGGCGCGGCCAACGGGGTGCTTGTGGCCAAGTGCAAGCTGCCGCCGTTTATTGCCACCCTGGGCACGATGACCATAGCCCGCGGCATCGCACAGCTCGCGAACAACAATTATAATACCGACTCCATCGGAAAAATTATGGGTAAAGAAGCGGTACAGGGCTTTCGTGATTTCTTCTATTACGGTTCTTTCCTCAATGTATACAACACCATTTGGATCGCCCTCGTGCTATGGCTCATCTTTAATTTCCTGATCGGCAGCACGAGAACCGGCAGACATATCTACGCCATCGGCTCCAACGTCGAGGCGGCGCGTTTATCCGGCGTCAATGTTACCGCGACGACGGTAAAGGCTTACCTTGCCAGCGCTTTCTGCGCCTGCGTCGTCGGCTTTATCTTGTGCGCGCAGGCAGGCATGGGCGCAATGGACGCCGGAAACATGTATGAACTGTACGCCGTGGCGGCGGCGGTTATCGGAGGCGTAAGTACTCTCGGAGGTCAGGGCTTGCTGATCGGTACCGTGATCGGCGCCTCGATCTGGGGAGTTCTGCAAAACGGCCTGCAATTCGCAAACGTCGCCGTGGCCTGGAGGAATATTATCATCGGCTCCATCGTGATCGTCTCCGTTCTTCTGGACGTGATCGTAAGGACCGGGGCGAAGGGAAAGACAAAAAAGGTTTGACCGAGACGGCGCCAGTCCGGACATGTCGATTTGAAGTGATAACCTGTCACTTAAAATAAACATTTAAAGGAGGAAAGAATATGAAAAGATTTTTGGCTTTACTCGTATGCTTATTATTAATCGCGGGGCTGTTTGCCGCCTGCTCATCGGGGGAAACCGATCAGGCCGCTTCAGCGGGAGGCGCCGAGAAAGCGAAGGTTTATCTGATCACCATGGATCAGATGGACCAGCACTGGCAAAATGTCAACAAGGGCGCCGAGGAAGTAGCCGCGGCGAACAGCGACCTCGTCGAGTACAAGTGGAGCGCTCCCGACAAAAAGGATGACGCGCAGCAGATCGACAAGGTGAACAATGCAGTATCCGATGGAGCAAAGGTAATCATGCTCGCGGCCAACGGTCCGGATGCGATTTCATCCGCGTTGGAAGAAGCCGCCGCAAAGGGAGTGAAGATCGTATACGTCGATTCGCCTGCAAACTTCCCCGGCGAAGCTACATTTGCGACCGATAACAAAGCGGCGGGAACAACCGCCGGAGAAAGAATGCTGGAAGAACTGAAAGCGCAGGGCGTCACGAGCGGGGATATCGGGATCATCAATGTTAAACCGGACACCACCTCCTGCGTGCTGCGTGAAGAAGGGTTCCGTGCGGCTTTCGCGGGTTCCGGCTTCAACATTCTCACAACTCAGTTCTGTGAAGGAGACGCGGCGAAATCACAGGATGCCGCCGCCAACTTTATTTCCCAGGGCTGCGTCGGTATCTTCGGCGCCAATGAAGGCGGCACCGTCGGCGTCGGTAACGCGATCAAAGCCTCAGGCAAGGCCGTTGTAGGCGTCGGTTTCGATAAATCCGATACGATCCTTGGCCTGATCTCCGACGGCGCGCTCCTGTGCACAATGGCGCAGAACCCCGACCAGATGGGCAAACTGGGTATGGAAACCGCGATCAAGATCCTGAACGGCGAATCCATCACAAATAAAAATGTAGACACAGGCGTAAGCGTGATCACGAAGGACGACGTCAAATAGCAATTCGCTTTTTCACTTCTCCTCTTCAAGCTGGAGCAATCCAAAAAAATACCTCTCAAAAATTTGGGAGGTATTTTATTTTGTGATTGGATTGGCAAGAATATGGGTAATTGAACTATTGACAATAAATGAATGATCATTTATCATAGAGATATGCTGAGGTGGTCACATGAGAAAAAAGGATGATGAAAAAGAAAAGAGCATAAAAGAAGCGGTAATAAAATTGATTCTGCAAGAGGGCTTTCATGGGGCTTCTATCTCAAAAATTGCCAAAATGGCAAATGTTTCGCCGGCGACGGTATATATC
>DATMXY010000582.1:0-2625 GCA_035561275.1 Anaerovoracaceae bacterium
GTCTATTATTTTGTAGTTATGATCGCTGGTCTATTATTTTGTAGTTATGATCGCTGGTCTATGATTCTGAGTCTTGTTTGTTTTATTCGGGCGTATATTCCACTAACTTCAGAGACAGCTCTTTGGAATAGCCGTTCCGCAGGACGGTAACCTTAACCGTATCTCCCACGCCGTATTGCTCAAAGGCCTGCGTCAGCGCCGTCTCACTTGTAATCTTCGTGTTTCCCACATATGTGACCAAATCTCCCGTCTTAAAGCCGGCGCTTTCCGCGTTGGAGCCGGATTCGACGGACAATACATAAACGCCCAGCTGTCTGACTCCGTAAAGCAATGCCTTCTGGGTCGCAGTCAGGTCGATGAATGTAAGGCCCGGATCGATCCTTCCCTTGACGTATCCGTAATCCAGCAGCTCGTCGACGACGGTCTTTGCCGCATTGATCGGGATCGCAAAACCCAGCCCTTCCACATTGGACCCGGAGGATTTAGCGACAACGATTCCGATGAGTTCTCCGTTTTCGTTAAAAAGGCCGCCTCCTGAATTGCCGGGATTTATGGCCGCGTCAGTCTGCAGCAGCGTCATCGTCTTACCGTCTATGACAAGCGCTCTGTCCAGCGCGCTGATGATTCCTTCCGTTACCGTCCCTCCAAGCTGGCCCAGGGGATTTCCGATCGCAATGGCAGTCTCCCCTACTTTTAATTTGTCGGAATCCCCAGGCACTGCCGGAGTCAATCCGGCCGCATCGATTTTAAGCAGGGCGACGTCAGTCTCGCTGTCGGTAGCCACCAGAGTTGCAGAATACGACGTTCCGTTTTTTAACCTGGCCGTGATTTTATTCGCTCCATCGATCACATGGTTGTTTGTGACGATATATCCATCCTGGGAAATAATTACGCCGCTTCCCGCGCCGTTGGTAATGTACTGCTGCATCCAGCTGTCGTTGGTAACCGTTTCCGTGGTAATCTCCACAACCGAATTTGCCGTCAAATCGGCAACATCCTCAACGGAAAGTTCTGAACCGGATTCTGATGACGCAGGCTCCAAAACAGATGTCCGCTCTGCCTCCGTATTCAAAGAAGGCTGCGATGCCACGGCAGAATTCATATTGTCAAGGTACCCCGCCGTCGCCAAACCTCCCGCAAATCCGAAAACCGAAGAGATAGAAACACTGAATACCAATACGATGACGGCACTTTTTGCTGTAATGAAATACTTTCTTTTCTTCATATGAGCTCCCTCTGCTTATCTTATAAAAATCGTCTTTTCCTGCTGGTTTTTTCGGATAAAAAAAGACTATCCTTCCATATTGACAGGATAATCTCTTATTGTGTGGAAATTATGAAGAGTGAATGGGGAATTTGTAAAAATATCATTCCACCTTGGCAACGGTGAACATTTCGCGCAGGACCTCCTGGCCGGAAGGCCACGGATCCATAATGGTCCAGAAACCGATGCCGGCAAGGCCGTACTCTTCCACCAGCTCCAGTTTGGCTCTCATACTTCTGGCGTCCTCAAACCACACAATATGCTGCCGCCCCTGCGCGTCCGTATATTCGTAAAAAGGAGACTGCGCTGTTTCATCAAACTGGATGGTGGCGCCTACCCGCTCCGCTCTTGCCATCGCCTCCGGTATCGATATGTTTTCGGCCATGGACTGCCCTTGGACAAACGGCAGCGTCCAATCGTAGCCGTAGTTTGGGATTCCCAATAATATTTTTGATCTTGGAATCTGAGTGATGGCAAAATCCACTACCCGCCTGACTTGGTCAATCGGCGCGACGGCCATGGGCGGACCGTATGTATATCCCCACTCGTAGGTCATCAGCATGACCAGATTCGCAACCGAGCCGATTCCGGCATAATCGTGTCCGCCGTACAGCAGGCCGGGCTGATCGATGGAAGTCTTTGGGGCAAGCGCAGCGGTCACGATAAAACCGGCCGGCGTCACTCTCTCCGCCGTCTCCCGGATCAGGCCGGTATACAGGTCCCTGTCAGCCCGGTTGATGAATTCAAAATCAAAATCGATCCCATAGTAATCCTTTGCCTGCAGTTCTGCCAATATATTATTGACCAGCTGCGCCCTGGCCGCAGGATTATTCAGAACCTGGCTCGCCAATTCAGTGCTGAACTGTCCTTCGGCGTTCATGGGAGTCAGTACCATCAACGTCTGGACTCCATGAGCACGTGCAGTCTCCCGCACCCTGTCGTCGCTCAGCGGGATCAGCCCGCCTTCCGGAGTAATGCCGTAGCTGAAGGAATACACATAAGTCAGGTCCGGCATCCACTGTTCCAGAGTACCCTGGTTGATAAACGGATAAGCGTATCCGATTACAATTATGGTCCCGTATTGCGACGCCCTTATGTTATACCAGGGCATAACTTCACCTCCCTTACCTATACAGGATATGAATGCGGTGAGATAATTATGCCCTTCTCCTTACGGATGTTTTATTCCGGTTCATCCGAGGCTACCGGAGACGTATCGGTCGGGGGCTGGCCTACATACGCAAAAGCTGTCACAGACATAAAAGCCAGCACGACCAATATAATTGTGATTATTTTTAAAGTATTTCCCGTTCTCATTTTCCTTTCCCACTCTTTTGATACACCTTTTGTATTCTTAAGAC
>DATMXY010000583.1:0-6381 GCA_035561275.1 Anaerovoracaceae bacterium
AAAAATTCACGAATTATCGAAGATCGTGTAAAATAAGGGAGAAAAAGAGAAAGAGGAGAAATAAAAAACGTGAAAGTCATCGCTCTCACGTCTTAATTTTGACTTTTGTAAGTCCGGGGCAGGCGCCGCCGGCTATTGCCCAAAGATACAGGCTTGCTACCGTGTTATAAGGCGAATATCGGCGCTTGTACCTGGCAAAGAGCTTCGGCGTTATGGTTCGGTGGCGGTACAGCATCCGCAAGCCGCGGAGGATCGCGAGATCATCCCAGCTCATAATATTCGGGCGCTGCATGGAAAAAGTCATCAGCATTTCGGCGGTCCAAACGCCGATTCCTTTGATTTGACAAAGACGTTTACAAACTTCATCGTCCGGTAATGTTTGCAGATGCGGCAAATCCAAACTGCCGTTCAGGATTGAATCGGCGATTTCTTTTATATAAAGCGCCTTTCGCATGGATATCCCGCAAGCCTGCAATTCTTCCGCCGCTTTTGCCCCTATGGTTTCAGGCGTCATAGGGACAAATCGTTCCTGTATCCTTGTCCAGATTGTGGCATGGGCCTTTGAGGATATTTGCTGGCCGACAACGGCATTTGCCAAAGCCGAAAACATATCGGGTATAACGGCGCGGTCAATGTGCCCGATTTCATCGATCACAGCGCCCAGCAAAGGGTCTCTGGATTTCAGATATTCAATTTCTTTCTCTCCGTATTCGAAATACTGCATATCAGCCATGGCGCCTCTCAAGTTCCAATAAAAATTGTTTCACCGAAAGGCCGCCCGCATAGCCGATCAGGCTTCCGTCATTGCCCACGACGCGATGACATGGGACAATGATAGGAATCGGGTTGCGTTTATTCGCCTTGCCGACGGCGCGCACCGCTTTCGGGTTTCCGATTTGGACAGCAATTTCTTTATAACTGCGGGTTTCCCCTGCGTCTATGGTTTGCAAGGCTTTCCATACCGATTGCTGGAATTCCGTGCCCTGTAAAGACAACGGCAGATCAAATTTTGTCCGCTTGCCGTCAAAATACTCTCCAAGCTGGACCGCCGCTTTCTCAATCAGAGATGTTTGAGCGGTTTCAAAGCCCGCATGGTTTTTATGGTTACCAAAAAGCACATGAGAGACGGCGCCGTTATCTTCGGCGATACCGATTACTCCAATCGGATAGTCATAATACCACACGCTTTTCATGGGTTTGCCTCCTTTACTTTTCCTGCGTTTGCCTTGGCCGGCGGGGAGAACCCCGTCTCACCTCGATATCCAGTAATTTCAACGCTTCGTAAACACAATGAAGCTCCGTTTGTATTCGTTCTTTTTCTTCGCTGCTGCATACGATGCCATCCATCGCTTCAGCGGCCGCTTTCGTATAATCCCGCTTATATTTCGCGTTTAACTTTTTCCAGTTAATGCCCGCAAAGCGGGCGGCAACACTTATATTCAGGGGCAGCTTCCCCTGCTCCATTAAGACGGCTATGACAGGGTAGCCGGCGTATCCCTGCCAGTACGTCGCATTATCATCCGAAGTATAGACGCTCCCGCTCCACCCCACGGTGTATTCCTTGCTTCTGTCGGAAGAAAGAACTGCGGCATAATCTCCATGCAGGGCAATCCGGTGATCCGCTATGGCGCTGTATGCTTCATAAATCTTTTCGATCGGAGGTAATTTTTCCATCATCAAATTCCACTCCCTATCTGAATATTGATACTAACACTCATATTTACTTCAAAGGCGATGTGTCTTTGACCCGGAGCGATAATCTTTCGGCGTCGTTCCCGTCTGTTTTTTGAAAAAACCGTAAAAGGCCGACAAACTGTCAAATCCGATCTCTCCGGCAATATCGATAATAGGCATGTCCGTTTCCGCAAGGAACTTCTTCGCGTGTCCGATCCGTATCTGATTCAGGTATTGAATCGGCGGCATGCCATATTGCTGCTTGAACACAGCCGCCAGATGATTTGCCGATACGCCTAATTGCTTCATTTCTGCGGCAAGCCGTTCCCGCTGTAGATAATGGCCGTCGATCAGCTCTTTCGTCTGCTGTGCAAGTTCAAACATCGGCGCATAATTCAGCAGGTCGGGGCGGCAGCGTTTACACGGCCGGAACCCTGCCTTTTCGGCGTCTTCACCGGTTTCAAAATAGCGGACGTTTTTTCTTAGCGGCGTTCTTGATTTGCACGACGGGCGGCAGTATGCCCCCACCGTTTTTACGGCGTAAAAGAATTTACCATTGTAACTCTCATCGCAATCTACCACAGCCTGCCACATCTCATCTTCGGTATAACGCATTTCCCGATTACCCCCTGAAAGCTTCCCGGCATTTTTGCCGCTCCTTCGTTCTAACCATAGTATAGCTTCGAAAATTTTAAAAATCTTGCTGCTTTTCAAGATGTAATTCAGGGTGTGATTGACGCACTAATTTTCTCCATTTTCTACTTTTGAGATTTTTTCAAAAGCTTCATAACGGGCGCGCAGTACCTTCTCATGATCTTCTTCGTCTATTCTCAATTGTTCGAAGAATTTCTTCACTTTCGGATCCTCTGCCTTCTCAGCCAGGGTTTGATACCGTTTCTGAGCTCTAATCTCATCTTCGATCGCTTCTAAAATACCATCCAGTATTTCCTGCATACAAATCTCCCTCATCCATTCATAAATTTGAAGCCGGTCGTGCTGATTCAATGTCTGTCACAGTTTTACCACAACCAAGGTTATATCGTCTTTGATTTTCTCACATCTTAAAAAATCCGTAAAATCTTCCTGAATTCTTCGGACAATCTGGTCGGCTTTCATACAATAAATTTCAGCAAACAGCTTTTTCAATCTGTCTTCATAAAATTCATTGTTTGATCTTTGCTCCGGCAATCCGTCAGACATGATAAACAAGGTCGTTGTCGGGTAAAGATGCAGGGTAGAATCCTCATACTTTAACAAGTCGGCAGCTATGGCCGTTGAAATCGGCAGACCTGCATGGTTCAGTTCTATTATGTTTTCTTTATCTTTGACCAATATAGGACATATATGAAAGCCGGCATTGCAATAAGTTATTTCTTTTGTCTTTAAATCAAATGCAACGATAAAAAGACAGACCAGGTATTCCGGCGGATATCCTGCCTTTATATATTGCTCGATAAAAAAATCCATGATTTCTTTAGGAGACAATAATTGTCCGGGTATATGCTTATGTCTGAAAAAACTTCTTATCGTGTCTTTTACAAAAATAGCAAGCATGGCACTGTCCAAACCATGTCCTGAAACATCTGCTATAAAGCATGCATATTGTTCAAAATAATCATCCAGCAACCCGTTGTCCACTTTAAACGCATCGAACAGATCGCCGCCCAAGTCTTCCGCCGGAATATATAACGAGGCAAAGGAGATATTTTCTGTGTCGGGAAGGCTCTCAGGCAGGGATCGCTTGTGAATCTTAATAGCATTTGCAATTTCAATATCCAGTTTTTTTCGCATTCTTTCATACTCCGGATATTTTTCATTGCCGTAAATATAGATAAGATTATCCTTTTTGAAATGCTTGAGATGAAGTTTTGTCATATCGTGCTTGCCGATAAACAAAAAATCCTCCCAGCCTGAGGGCTCTTCCGATACGCTTTCAAGAAAGGATTTAGCCTTATTCATATTAATGTCCGCAATGATGTCGAAAAAACTTTTTCGTTTTAACTCTGAATCGGTATAACCTAAGTATAACTGCATAGCCTTATTGGAGAAAACAATTTGCCCTTCCATATCACAAACCAGAATATGGTCTTCAATCATATCGGCTATTGTTTCGTTTATTTTTACTGTGTCAAAGCTCCTATCCAACGGCGTTTTCCTCCCAATGTTCATTAAGCTTTTATAGGTATATCTTGTCTTTACTATATCATAAATATCTCTCTAAGAACATAGAAATTAAGGTCTCCGGATACGGCGGTTAACCCTGAATGCCTTTCTTTAAATATGTTCCAAATCTTCTTGTTTATTATTGTAATCCATCGTGTATAAACATATAATTACTTTACATCTCTTGTTAGAATCCGGACTGATCAGGGTAATAACTGTAAAGAATTAAATGTCATGATCTTGTAGACGACGAAAATCTGTCTGCGGTTCTAAAGAACCGGACAGAATGTTAAAAGGAGGAAATTGTATGCATGAAGGAAAATGCCCTGTAACGGGCATGACAAAAAAAACCGTCGCAGGCGGCGGTACGTCGAACAGGGATTGGTGGCCGAACCAGTTAAATCTCAAGATTCTTCATCAAAATTCATGCCTGAGCAATCCGATGGACCCGGAGTTCAACTATTCCGAGGAATTCAAAAAGCTCGACCTGGCTGCCGTGAAGAAGGACCTGTACGCGCTGATGACGGACTCCCAGGAATGGTGGCCCGCAGATTACGGGCACTACGGTCCGCTCTTCATCCGCATGGCATGGCACAGTGCCGGTACATACCGTATGGGCGACGGCCGCGGCGGCGCGGGTTCCGGAACTCAACGTCTCGCGCCGCTTAACAGCTGGCCGGACAACGTAAATCTGGACAAGGCGCGGCGGCTGCTCTGGCCGATCAAGCAGAAATACGGCCGCAGTATTTCCTGGGCTGACCTCATGATCCTCGCCGGCAACTGCGCCTTGGAGTCGATGGGCTTCAAGACCTTCGGATTCGCCGGCGGACGCGAGGACGTTTGGGAGCCGGAAGAGGATATCTATTGGGGTTCTGAGGGCGAGTGGCTTGGCGATAAGCGTTACTCCGGCGACCGTGATCTGGAGAATCCGCTGGCGGCGGTGCAGATGGGCCTGATCTACGTCAACCCGGAAGGCCCTAACGGCAATCCGGATCCTGTGGCATCCGGCCGCGACGTCCGGGAGACCTTTGCACGCATGGCTATGAACGATGAAGAGACCGTCGCCCTCGTGGCCGGCGGGCACACCTTCGGTAAGACCCACGGAGCCGGCCCCGCTTCCCACGTCGGACCGGAACCCGAGGCTGCAGACATCGAGGATCAGGGTCTCGGCTGGAAGAGCAGTTTCAGAAGCGGCAAAGGCGGCGATACCATCGGCAGCGGTCTCGAAGGCGCCTGGAAACCAAATCCTACCAAGTGGGACATGGGCTATCTGAACGTCCTGTTCAAATACGAGTGGGAGCTGGTCAAAAGCCCGGCCGGCGCAAATCAGTGGCTGGCCAAGGACGTTGCCGAAGAGGACATGGTGGTTGACGCCCACGACCCGTCGAAGAAACACCGTCCGATGATGACGACCGCAGACCTCTCTCTGCGCTTTGACCCGGTCTACGAACCGATCGCACGGCATTATCAGCAGAATCCCGAGGAATTCGCAGACGCTTTCGCCCGCGCATGGTTCAAGCTGACCCACCGCGACATGGGTCCGCGCCCCCTCTATCTCGGTCCGGAGGTACCGGAAGAGGTATTGATCTGGCAGGATCCTGTTCCGGCAGCCGATTATGAACTGACTGACGAAAAGGATATCGCTGATCTGAAGGAAAAAATCAAAGCTTCAGGGCTTTCCGTTGCTCAGCTTGTCTCTACGGCATGGGCGTCCGCTTCCACGTTCCGCGGCTCCGACAAGCGCGGCGGAGCGAATGGAGCCCGCATCCGCCTTGCGCCGCAGAAGGATTGGGCAGTCAACCAGCCGGCTCAACTGGAGGCCGCGCTTCAGGCCCTTGAAAAGGTCCAAACGGAGTTCAACAGTTCACAGTCAGGCAAAAAGAAGGTGTCTCTCGCCGATCTGATCGTCCTGGGCGGATGCGCCGGCATTGAGCAAGCCGCTAAGAATGCCGGCCACAAGATTATCGTTCCCTTTACGCCGGGACGCACGGACGCGTCGCAGGAACAGACCGACGTTCACTCATTCTCAGTGCTTGAACCGGCGGCAGACGGATTCCGCAACTACCTCAAAGCGAAATATTCCGTATCCGCAGAAGAACTGTTGATTGATCGGGCGCAGCTTCTGACATTGACCGCTCCCGAAATGACGGTTCTCCTTGGCGGCATGCGCGTCTTAAATGCAAATTACGGGCAATCGCAGCACGGCGTCTTCACCAAAAATCCCGAGACGCTCACAAATGACTTTTTTGTGAATCTTCTCGACATGGGCACGGCGTGGAAGGCGGTATCCGAAGACAAAGACGTGTTCGAGGGCCGCGATCGTGCGACGGGCGAGCTCAAATGGACCGGCACCCGCGTCGATCTCATCTTTGGCTCAAACTCCCAGCTACGGGCCGTCGCGGAAGTCTATGCATGCGACGACGCTCAGGATAAGTTCATTCATGACTTCGTGTCCGCCTGGAATAAGGTGATGAATGCGGATCGTTTCGACCTTTGAACGAAGTCTAATAATAAGTCTAATAATTTGAACGAAGTCTGACAAAC
>DATMXY010000584.1:0-2192 GCA_035561275.1 Anaerovoracaceae bacterium
ATGGACGTCGGGGAAGAAACCATTGCGGAGTATGAAGGCATCCTGGCCTCCGCCGAAACAATTTTTGTTAACGGTCCGGCGGGAGCATACGAAAATCCTTTGTTTGAGAAAGCGACCAGGGCGATCTGGGAGGCTGTCGCCGATTCGAAGGCCTATTCCGTCATCGGCGGCGGGGATACCGTCGCGGCCGCCCAGAAGTTCATCGATACGTCAAAAATCAGCTATGTAAGCACGGCGGGAGGCGCAATGGTGCAGTTCATGTCGGGAAAGAGGCTGCCTTTGATTACGGCAATGGAGATCCGGTAAACCAAATGACGCATGATCGGAAAGGATGATAGGAAGCGAGCATGAAAAATATAGAATTGAAATTCGGGAAGGGGACGGTTTCCTTCACCCTTCCCGAAAAGAATTACCTTGGGAGCATCCTGCCCAATGAAGTCCTCCCCGGACTGACCGGAGAAGCGGAGGTCGTCCGAGCCCTGGAGAATCCCATCGGGACGGAACGGCTGTCCGAAATCGTCCGCCCCGGAGACCGGGTCGTCATTGTTACCAGCGATATTACAAGGCCGGTCCCGTCCTATAAAATATTGCCTGCGATAATCGCCGAACTGGAAAAGGGAGGCGTCAGGAAGTCTCAGATCACCGTCGTATTTGCGCTGGGAAGCCACAGGCCCCACACAGAGGAGGAGAAGCGGGCGCTTGTGGGCGACGCAGTATACGACAGTGAAATCACGCTTCTTGACAGCGACCCGGAACGGTGTATTGAACTCGGGACATGCGGCCACGGCACGCCGGTGGATATCTTTGAGCCGGTTTTAAAAGCAGACCGGAGGATCTGCATCGGCAATGTGGAGTTTCATTATTTCGTGGGTTACTCGGGCGGCGCTAAAGCGCTGATGCCGGGGGTTTCCAGCAGGAGGGCGATCCAGGCGAACCATTCCAACATGATAAAGCCGGGAGCGCAGGCCGGAAAGCTTGCCGGAAACCCTGTCCGGGAGGACATCGACCAGATCACGGAATTTATCGGCATCGATTTCATCGTGAATGTCGTCGTGGATGAAAACAAGGAAATCGTGAAGGCGTTCGCGGGTCATCATACCCTTGCCCACAGGGAAGGGTGCGGGGCCATCGATGAAATGTACAAGATCAGAATCGATAAGCCTGCGGATATCGTCGTGCTGTCGCCGGGCGGATTCCCCAAGGACATCAATCTTTACCAGGCCCAGAAAGGGCTCGATAACGCGCAGCATGCGGTAAGACCCGGCGGGATCATGATCTGGTGCGCTTCCGCGAAAGAGGGCTTCGGCGAGGAGCATTTCGAAGAATGGATGCGGAATATGGAACCGGCGGAAATGATCGAAGAAATCCGGAAAAACTTTATCCTGGGAGCGCATAAGGCGGCCGCCGTCGCGCTGGTCATGCAAAAGGCAGATGTTTATATGGTTTCGGATCTGGAAGACGAATTGGTAAGAAAAATCCATTTTACGCCGTTTCCTACGGTACAGGCGGCGCTGGACGCAGCGTTTGTAAAGCTCGGAAGCGACGCCGGAGTCATCGTGATGCCGCAGGCGGGATCGATCCTGCCGTATTTGGAGTAGCACAAGGGGACGGTGCTTTTGCGACCGCTTAGGCGGCTTTTGTATGTTTTGCCGTGCTGCATTATGCTTGAATCCCGCCGTTGAATATATTAATATAGAGTAAATATGGAATTTCACGGAGGGATGGATACGATGGATCAGGACACCTTTGAACTGAGGATGCGCGGCTATTGCTGCAGCCAGATCATCATGGAGCTGGGGCTCAGAAAACTCAATAAGGAAAACCCCGATTTGATCGCCGCCATGGCCGGGCTCTGCAACGGATTCTGGATCGGTAAGACCTGCGGCATCTATTCGGCCTGCCTGTGCCTTCTGTTCCTTGCAGACGCCGCTGAAGCGGACCGGTTCAACGCGGCAGCGTTCAGCGACTGGTTCGAGGATGCCTTCGGAGACCTGGACTGCGAGGCGCTTTTGGAGAACAATCCCCTGAACAAGGTGGAAAAATGCCCGATGATGCTGGAGGCGGCGTTCATGAAGGTATCGGAACTTCTGGAATGGGATGACTGAACGGCGAACAAACCGATTTAAATGACGGGCATTTAAAAATCTATATCGAAGGAGGATGCCGCGGGGCACAGACGCATATGCCTGTGA
>DATMXY010000585.1:0-5196 GCA_035561275.1 Anaerovoracaceae bacterium
CTGGACGTATGCTCTGCCTGCCATCCGTTCTTCACGGGACAGCAGAAGTTTATCAATCGCGGCGGTCGAGTCGAAAAGTTCAAGAAAAAGTTCAATATGGACTAAAAAACAAAGCAGCAGCAAAATTAACTGGAAATTTTCGTTTCCAGTTTTTTTTAGGTTCGATCCATGCTAGAATATATAAGACTATGATTAAATGGCGTCGTCGACGACAGGCGCAAGCCGATTTGAAATCAGCCGGACGGCAGCATTGCGGCCGATCCGGCGCGAAGGAAAGATTGCGCAATTAACAAGCAAAGTTTAGGAGCTGAATAACAATGTACGATAAATTGGATTTTATACGTGGCAAATACGAGGAGCTTTCCCTCAAGGTTTCGGACCCGGAGGTGATCAGCGACCAGGCTGTATGGCAGAAGTCCATGAAGGACATGGCCGATATGGAGCCCATCGTAAACAAATATAAGGAATATAAGAAAACCGTTGACGGCCTGAAGGATACACTGGAAATGCTGGGCGACGGCAGCATGGACGAGGAGCTTCGGGAGATGGCGAAAGTGGAGCTGTCGGAGCTGGAAGACAGGCAGGAAACCCTGACCAATGAGCTCAGGATTTTGCTGCTGCCCAAAGACCCCAACGACGACAAGAACGTTATCCTTGAAGTCAGGGCCGGCACCGGCGGAGAAGAAGCCGGACTCTTCGGCAGCGACCTGTTGAGGATGTATATGAGATATGCGGAGCGCAGGGGCTGGAAGACGGAAATGATGGACGTCAACGACACCGGTATCGGCGGGATTAAGGAGGCGGTCATCCTGATCAAAGGAAGAGGCGCCTATTCCAGGCTGAAATATGAAAGCGGAGTCCACAGAGTCCAGAGAGTTCCGGAAACCGAATCCAGCGGGAGGATCCACACCTCCGCCGCTACCGTTGCGGTGCTTCCGGAAATCGACGATGTGGAAGTGGATCTCAACCCCAACGACGTCCGCGTGGACGTTTACCGTTCTTCCGGAAACGGCGGACAGAGCGTCAATACCACGGACTCGGCAGTCCGGCTCACCCATGTGCCCACGGGGATCGTGGTCACCTGCCAGGATGAAAAATCCCAAATAAAGAATAAAGAAAAAGCATTCAAAGTCCTGCGCGCCAAACTCTACGACATCAAGCTGCAGGAGCAGAACAAGGAGATCTCGGAAGCCAGAAAGAGCCAGGTGGGCACAGGGGACCGCAGCGAGCGGATCAGGACTTACAATTTCCCTCAGGGTCGCGTATCAGATCACAGGATCGGGTTAACACTATATAAACTCGATTATTTCCTGGACGGCGAACTGGACGAAATCATCGATGGGCTGATCATGTCCGATCAAGCTGAAAAAATGAAGAATTTTTAATTAAAGATGAGGCGGCTGACAGGGGTATTTTGTCGGAATCCGCTCACTCTTCTAGAGGATATAAATGAAAACGAAGATATATGACGTGAGGGACCTGAATAAGCACAATCTGGAGCAGAGCGTCGTCTATGACAACGCGGAGGCTAACGAAAAAGTGGACAAGGCCCTGCAGAAAATAGATGAGGCGGCGGAAATCCTGGCTGACGGCGGACTCGTGGCATTTCCCACAGAGACTGTTTACGGGCTTGGCGCCAATGCCCTGGACCCCAAAGCGGTTGCAAAAATCTATGAGGCCAAAGGACGGCCAAGTGATAACCCGCTGATCGTTCATATCGCGAGGGCGAGCAATATCGGGGAGTTGACCCCTGTGCTGACGCCGAAGATCATACGGCTTGTCGATAATTTCTGGCCGGGGCCTCTGACCGTCGTGCTGAAAAAGAAACCAAACGTGCCGGACATCACCACGGGAGGCCTGGATACGGTGGCGATCCGGATCCCCGACGACCCGGCTGCCCTCGAATTGATCAAGAAGGCAGGCTGCCCCATCGCCGCGCCCAGCGCCAATATTTCCGGCAGGCCAAGCCCGACCAAAGGCGAGCATGTTGTTGCGGACCTGGACGGGAAGGTGGACGCCATCCTGATCGGAAACGACTGCAGGGTAGGAATCGAATCCACGGTCCTGGATATGACCGGCGATGTACCGACGATCCTGCGCCCCGGCATCGTGACGGCAGAAAATATAGAAGCGGTCCTCGGGGAAAAGGTCGCAATGGATCCTACCCTGAACCGCCGGAGGGACGCTTCGGGCGGACAAAACGACGGGGAGTCTGGCGGTACAGCTGAAGACGGCGCCGGCGAAGATGATCATTTCGTGCCGAAAGCGCCGGGAATGAAATATACCCATTATGCCCCAAAGGCGGACATGACCGTTATTGAAGGGCAAAGAGACAAGGTAAAAAGCGAGATCGAGCGGCTGAAAGGACTCAATGAAAAGCTGGGGCTCAAGGTTGGGGTGATCCTGTTCGAAGAGAAAGCCTTTATTGAGGCGGCTCACGAATTCTTTGCAAAACTGCGGAAAATGGACGACGAAGGCGTCGACCTGATCCTGGCAGGCGCACTGAGCGAACAGGACGGGGTAGGCTTCGCGGTGATGAACCGGATGCTGAAATCCGCCGGATACAATATTGCGAAAGTATAAACGAGAAACAAATCCATTTGGTTAAGAATAGTTTTCGCTTGAAAGCTGTGGTTATTAATATAGGGGGTGACATCGTATGAAAATTGCTCTGGCTGCGGACCATGGCGGTTTTGAACTGAAAGAGATCGTGAAAATTCATCTGCAGCAAAAGGGGATCGAGGTGCTGGACCTGGGCTGCCATAACGAAGAATCCGTGGACTATCCGAACTACGGAAAAGCCTGCGGTGAAGCGGTCATGCGGGGAGACGCGGAAAGAGGCGTCGCTATTTGCGGGACAGGCATCGGGATTTCCATTGCAGCCAACAAGGTGAAGGGGATCCGCTGCGCCTTGTGCACAAATCTGCTCATGGCGGAGATGTCCCGAAAGCACAATAATGCCAATGTGCTCGCACTGGGAGGAAGGATTCTGGAAACAGAACTTGCGCTTGCCATCGTGGACGTATGGCTGACCACAGAGTTCGAGGGCGGACGGCACCAGCGGAGGATCGATCTGCTGGACCGCATGTAATATTGTTAGCCAATAAAATTAATATAAAATATTTTAAGGCTTGATCCGTTGATCGAGCTGGTATATGGAGGTAGTAAATGGGAAAAGTTTACGTTTTTGATCATCCGCTTATTCAGCACAAGACGGCAATGATTCGTGACAAGAATACAAGCGTTAAGGACTTCAGGGAACTTGTACGGGAAATTTCAATGCTCATGGCTTATGAAGTGACCAGGAACCTCCCGCTGAAAGATGTTGAAATCGAAACTCCTCTCTGCAAAGCAACCATGAAGATGCTTCAGGGCGAAGATATTGCCATTGTACCGATTCTCAGGGCAGGGCTCGGAATGGTCGACGGAATGCTGGAATTGGTTCCGAACGCCAGGGTCGGGCACATTGGGCTTTATCGTGATCCGGACACCCATAAACCTGTGGAATACTACTGCAAACTGCCTGCCGACATCGAAAACAGACAGGTCATCGTGGTTGACCCCATGCTGGCGACAGGAGGCTCCGCTGCTGCGGCTATCGATTTTATCAAAGAAAAGGGCGCCCGGAAGGTCGCTTTTATGTGCCTCATCGCGGCGCCGGAAGGAATGGAAGTTCTTCGAGACAGGCATCCTGACGTGGATATCTATATTGCGGCAAAAGACAGCCATCTCAACGACCACGCGTACATAGTGCCCGGTCTTGGAGACGCCGGGGACAGGCTGTACGGAACGAAATAGAAATGAACAATAGAGAACAGAGCATAAGCAATAAGAGAAAATAGTAAAAGGATATTTAAGAAAATGGAAACAGCACAGGACAGAAACGTATTCGACGTTTTGAAGGAAAGAGGTTTAATCAAACAGACGACTCACGAAGAGGAGATCCGCGAGCTATTGGGGAAAGAAAAGGTCACTTTCTATATCGGTTTCGACCCCACTGCGGACAGCCTTCATGTCGGGCATTTCATGCAGATCATCATCATGATGTATATGCAGAAATACGGCCACAAACCTGTCGTACTGGTGGGCGGCGGTACCGCCATGGTGGGGGACCCCTCCGGCAGGTCGGACATGCGCCAGATGATGACCAAAGAAGTCATTATGCAGAACAGTGAAAAATTCAAAAAAACCTTCGGCAAATTTATCGATTTTTCCGACGGAAAAGCCCTCATCGACAACAATGCCGACTGGCTTTTGGAATTGAATTACGTGGATTTTATCAGGACCATCGGAAGACATTTTTCCGTAAACCGGATGCTGACGGCGGAGTGCTTCAAGCAGCGGCTGGAAACCGGTCTTTCCTTCCTGGAATTCAATTATATGCTGATGCAGTCCTATGACTTCCTGGAGCTCTACCGCAGGTACAACTGTAAAATGCAGTTCGGAGGCGACGATCAGTGGTCCAACATCATTCAGGGCGTCGATCTGATCCGGCGCGAAACCGGCGACCAGGCTTACGGGATGACCTTTGCGCTCCTTCTGACCAGCGAAGGCAAGAAGATGGGGAAAACACAGAAGGGCGCCCTTTGGCTCGATCCGGACAAAACCTCCCCGTACGAATTTTACCAGTACTGGCGGAACGTCGAAGACGCGGACATAAGAACCTGCCTTTCCATGCTCACTTTCCTGCCCATGGATGAAGTCGAAAGGCTGTCTTCTTTGAAGGATGCCGAGATCAACAAGGCAAAAGAGATCCTTGCTTTTGAGGTGACAAAGCTGGTACACGGGGAAGAGGAGGCGCAGAAGTCACAGGACGCTGCCAGGGCGCTGTTCGCAGGCGGGGGAAATATGGACGACGTGCCAAAGACCCAGATACCGGCTTCCGATTTTGAAGGCGAGGGTAAGGGCATCGTCAGCCTCATCACGGAGCTGAAGCTGGTATCAAGTAAAAGCGACGGCTTCCGGACCATCGAGCAGGGCGGGCTCGCCATCGACGACGTCAAGGTTACCGATACCAAGCTCATGGTTACGAAGGACATGTTCCGGGACGGCAAGATCCTGATCAAAAAAGGCAAGAAAACCTTCCACCTGGTGGAGCTGATCTGACAAAAGTTGCTTAAAGAGGTAGTCGATTCAATCGCCTGCCTCTTTTAATTTCATCAGTAGTAATTTTTATGAGATTTTATTGAATTATTG
>DATMXY010000586.1:0-3653 GCA_035561275.1 Anaerovoracaceae bacterium
GGCGCAGCCGTGCTGCGGTATGCGCATGATTCCAGAACTCTACATACCGGTCGCAGTCGCAGCCGGGCCTGCAGTCCGGACTGTCGCAGCCGTACTTTTCTCCGCGGTCGAAATAAATTTCAGAACACGGACCGCACGGGCCTGTCCCGATTTCCCAGAAATTATCGTCTTTTCCCAAGGGAACGATCCGTTCCTCCGGCAGACCGACGATGTTCTTCCATATATCGTAAGCTTCTTTATCTTCTTCATAAACGCTGGCCCAAAGCTTGTCTTCCGGCATTTTCAGCACTTTGGTGATGAACTCCCAGCCCCAGGTCAGGGATTCGACCTTGAAATAGTCGCCGAAGGAAAAGCTGCCGAGCATTTCAAAAAATGTGCCGTGCCGTGCCGTATATCCGACGTTTTCGATGTCTCCGGTCCGGATGCATTTCTGGCAGGTGGTCATCCTTTTGCTCGGGGGCGTCTCCAGGCCGGCAAAGTACGGCTTCAGCGGCGCCATTCCGGAATTGATTATGAGAAGGCTCTTATCCTTTTCGGGAATCAGGGAAAAACTCTTTCTGGCGTAGTGGTCCTTGCCCTGATAGAACTCCTGAAACATTCTCCTCAAATCATTCAATCCTATTTTCTCCATGTAATAAAATCCTCCTGTTGTAGTCCTTTCCATCAATCTTTTTATTTCAATTGCGTATTTTAATCTTATTTATGTATGGATTTCCTTTTATATTTACCTTTACCATATTTTCCGGAAAAAATACCGACCGATATATTGTAACATAAACAAATGTGCATTTCTATCATTTTTACGATTTGAAATTTACAGTGTCTGGGCCCCTGCATCTATGGTATTATGAAAACAATACAAATTGTTAAAAAACGGAGATCACGGATGAAAAAGAATAAGCTTGGCAATACGGAATTGCTTGTGACCGAAGCGGGCTTCGGCGTTCTCACCGTTGGAAAAACGCAGTTGAACCTGCCTGTGGATGAGGGCGCTGCTGTGCTGCGTTATGCGCTTGAGCGCGGCATCAACTTTCTGGATACCGCCGAATATTACGAAACCTACCCCTATATCAGGAAAGCGCTGGAGGGCACCAGCTTTGAGCCTGTCATCGCTTCCAAAAGCCTTGGCCATACCTATAAAGAAATGCAAAATGCCATTGAGGAAGCCCGGGCTGCCTTAAACCGGGATGTGATCGATATCTTTCTGCTTCACGAGGTCAGAAACGGTCCGGATTTGTCCAACCGCGCCGGCGCCTGGGAATGCCTGCAGGACGCCAAATCAAAAGGCCTGGTCAAAGCCGTCGGCCTTTCCACCCACCATGTGGATGTTGCCGCAAAGTCCGCTGAAATAAAGGAAATGGATATCCTGTTTCCGCTGATCAATTTTCAAAGCCTGGGAATCAGGAAAGGAACGGAACCCGGTACGAAAGAAGAAATGGCTGCGGAAATCAAAAAGGCTGCGGCGGCGGGAAAAGGCGTCTTTGCCATGAAGGTTTTCGGTGGAGGTAATCTTGCCGGCCATTATCTGGAGGCTATCCGGTACGTATGGGAACTGGAGGGAATCTCCTCCCTGATGATCGGTTTCGGATACCGCCATGAGATCGACAGGATGATCGAAGTTATGGACGGCACCGTCGATCCCGGTTATGTCCCGGACATGTCTTTGAAAAGGGTCAGGATTGACCAAGGCGACTGCGAAGGCTGCGGAACCTGTATTGAACGTTGCCCCAATCATGCGATAGTTTGGAACAGCAAAGGTCTTGCCGCAGTGGACCACAGTATCTGCCTGACCTGCGGATATTGCGCGCCGGTATGCCCTGTCCGCGCCATCATCATGTATTAAAAAAGGCGTTTAGAAACGCCTTAAAGTGCCTGAACTTACTGTGCCCCGTGCAGGCACATAATTTTTATGCTTCGCATTCCTCTTCTTCGTGGCCGAATTCCTTGGTGGGATCATATCCCTTCAGGCCTTCCAATTCCAGGCCGTGTTTCTGCGCATACTGCCAGATGGCGTTCTTGACTGCTTCTTCTGCCAAAACCGAGCAGTGGATTTTTTGTGCCGGAAGGCCGCCCAGCTCATCGATGAACGTTTTATTGGTATAGGCAAGCGCCTCTTCCAGGGTCTTCCCGATGATCATATCGGTTGCTATGCTTGAGGAAGCAATGGCCGAACCGCAGCCAAACGTCTTAAACTTCGCGTCGGCTATGACATTGTCCTTTACCTTGATGGATATCTCCATCATATCTCCGCAGACCGGGCTTCCGTGTGTGCCGACCGCGTCCGGGTTTTCCATTTCACCGGCATTGTGCGGATGCATAAAATGCTCCATTACTTTATCATTGTACATTCCCATATCTATTACCATTAACCTTTCAAATCAACTTGTTTACAACTTACGCCGCCGTTCAATGATTGCTTGCAGCTTTGTAAATTGGCGAGATCGCTCTCAGCTTTTCAACGATCTTGGCGATTTCTTCCGCCGCGTAATCAAGATCTTCTTTCGTAGTGAAATCACCGATGGTCAGTCTGATCGAACTATGCATCTTTTCATAGGGAAGATGCAGCGCTTTCAGGACGTGGGACGGTTCCAGGCTTGCCGATGAGCAGGCCGATCCGGTGGATGCGGAGATCCCCTTGGAGTCCATTAACAGCAACATCGCTTCCCCTTCGATATAGTTGAAAATAAAATTGATATTGCCCGGCAGCCTGTGCTCCATGCTGCCGTTGATCTCAACTTCAGGAATTTTCGATGTAATCAGCCCGGTGAAATAGTCCCTCAGCTCCGAGACCCGTTCGATATGTTCTTCCAGATATGTTTCAGCCAACTCTGCCGCTTTGCCGAAGCCAACGATACCGGCCATGTTCTCGGTGCCTGCCCTCCGCTTGCTTTCCTGGGCGCCTCCGTTTATGAAGTTCGGGATTACAACACCTTTTCTGATATATAGAGCGCCTATGCCCTTTGGCCCGTAGATCTTATGGGCCGACAATGACAGCATGTCAATGCCAAGCTCTTTCACGTTGATGGGCACGTTGCCCACTGCCTGGACCGCGTCCGTATGGAACCAGACGCCGTGTTTTTTCGCAATTTCAGCGATCGCCTTCACCGGCTGGATTGTCCCGATTTCATTGTTGGCAAACATAATGCTGATCAATACGGTTTTTTCGGTGATCGCATTTTCCAGATCTTCAAGAGAGATGAGGCCCTGGCTGTCAACATCGAGATAAGTCACCTCAAAGCCTTCCTTCTGAAGGAATTCACACGTATGGAGCAGCGCGTGATGCTCGATCTTTGTTGAGATGATATGATTTCCCTTCGCCTTTTTTGCCCTGACCGCACCGATTACAGCCCAATTATCTGCTTCAGTTCCACCGGATGTAAAATATATCTCACGGTCCTCGGCGCCGATCAATTTTGCCACCTTGGCCCTGGCCTGATTGAGATCTGATTTTGCGCTAAGCCCTAAACCATATATGCTGGATGGATTACCAAATTTTTCGGTAAAGTATGGCAGCATCTCATCTAGAACTTCTTTTTTTACAGGAGTGGTTGCTGAATAGTCTAAATATACCTGACGCATATGATGCTCTCCTTTCAGCTTGAGTACGACGTTAGCATCCGTTGATGCTTCCATTCTATTATACCAATTATTTC
>DATMXY010000587.1:0-3127 GCA_035561275.1 Anaerovoracaceae bacterium
GTTATGTAATCTCCTCAATTTTTTACTATTACAATCTATTCAAAAGACAGTTAAAATGTTCAGCTGCCTTCCAGCGCCGCGCCGTGGGTATTCTCGGTATTTTACCCCTGGTGCTTTATCTTGCCTGCAGCGCATTGTAGATGATGACTGCCGCTTCCGCATTGGTCACCGGATTCGTTCCGTTAAACCGTCCGCTTTTATCCCCCTGCATGATCTTCAGACCGTAACAGATAGCGACATAGCCTTTATACTCGTTCCCAACTCCGTCTTTAAACGGAGCGATAAAAATTTCGGGATGCTCCGCCGCCTTCCCCAGACCCAGGAACCTTACGGTGAATTTCGCCGCATCCTGTCTCGTGATCTCGGCTTTTGGCGCCTTCTCTCCCTCTTTGACGACCTTGTCGTTGATCAGCATCTTGTAGAAATCTTCGTCATTGTAATAACTTTGCATCGGAGAATACAGGTATCTTAAAAATCCGATCTGGGTAATTTTCTGACCCGGATTGAATTTTTCCCCTTCGAGATAGTAACCGTTCTCCAGCAGCTTCTTAATGGTCGCCTCAGCCCAATGCCCGCTGATGTCGGTGTATTCCGGTATCGATCTGTCCTTGTAGGGCTCTCCGTCATATCCCAGCCTTGCGCCTGTGAAAGGCTCGATGAGGGAGTTTCCGTCGCTGTTTAAAAAGTCGTACACCAGAGCCGTTTCGCCCTCATTTACTTTTTTATACGCCAGGCCAAATTCACCCCAACCGTTGATATAATCGAACGCGGCCTCCTCGGTAATGACGCTGTCGATGGCCGGGAACTCCGCGCTGTCGTACCAATCACAGTTGTACTGGGTGATCATTCCGCTGGCTTTGTTCACCGTTATGCTGAAACCGTTGTCGACAAAGTCAATGCCGTTGACCTGTCTGTAGTAATTGAATCGGTATTCCGTAACGTCGCTGGCCGCTATCTTATATACGATATATCCGGGGTTTTCATAAAATCTGGATTGGGCAAACTTTTCCGGAGCCAGCTTTTTCAAAAAGCTTTCGGCCTTCTCCTTTGCCTTGGGCTCTGACAAAGCTGAGCCGCCTTTATTGCTGTTATCGGTGTAGAGGTAGAAGGACAGCAATTCTCCGGTCTTCGCGTTCACGGCCCCGTAAGCGTCCTCAAAATTGATTTGCCATTGATATTTATCCTTTTCCGCATAGTTTTTTTGAAGAGACGTGTTTGTTACCTTCATGGATGAAGTGATACCGGGTACTGAGCTCCTGATCATGCTTTCCGCTTTTTCCTTGGAAATCAGGCCGGAGATGTTCTCCACCGCCGCAAGCTCCTCCCTGGTAAGTCCGGCGGCGGTTTCCTGATCAGCCGCCATATTTTTCATAGCAGCGCCGCCCATGCCGCCGTAATAGTAGTCGCCGTTATAAAGGGAAACCGCTTCCCCTGTCCTGGCGTCGATGGCCTTTCCCTCCTTATTGCTGCCGGAATAGGCCGGGAAAATGGTCAGCAGTTTTTTATCGTAATCGTAATAGGAATAATAGCTCAATGGCACATTGATCTTCTCAAGCCAGGCTGCCTTGGCCGCTTCCAGTCCGATCGCGCCGTCCGTGGACGGGAGTTTTGTTAAATCCTCGCTTGCGCCCTGTAAATAGTAGCCTAAGACTTCTCCCGTATGTCTGTCGATTTCAACGCTGGCCTCCACATAGCTGACGACGGTATCGTTCTTATACAGCTTATAACGGTAATAGTGTCTGTCTGAGGCGGAAGCGTCCGTATTCTTCTCAAGCCGCAGATCCGCGGCGATATCCGGCCTTACCTTAGCCAGGAACGCTGCCGCCGTCTTCTCCCCCGCTTCCCTCGAAATGGCTCCCAGCCCTTCATTCTGATTTTTGTAATATTTGTTGTAATTGATCAAAGCTCCGCCGTCTTCAACGGTCGCGGAAATACCTGAGCTGTAGTCGTCCGTATTCCAGTTTAAGTCCCAGACGGAAACGGTCTTTCCGTTATCCTCATATTGGTTTGACGAATACTGGAAATCTTTGTAATCGTCCGGTATCGTCACGATGCTTTTTACCTTAAGGATCGCCTGTTCCAGCCCTTTGCTGTCTGTCTCCGCGCCGAGGACGGGAATGGCCGAGGTCAATACAAGGCTGACCGCCAGC
This sequence comes from Anaerovoracaceae bacterium, assembly GCA_035561275.1. Taxonomy (GTDB): domain Bacteria; phylum Bacillota; class Clostridia; order Peptostreptococcales; family Anaerovoracaceae; genus Anoxybacterium. The sequence continues at coordinate 2,151 of DATMXY010000587.1, forward strand.
ACAATACCTAAAAATTTTTTCACGAATCCACTACCTCCTTTTAAACATCCGCCTTCCGGCGGACTGTCGTCCAAATCGAACATGCCGATTTGAATCTGTTAACGATATTAAGACGTAAAACAATGGAAAAAGTTCCCCATAGCTGCAAAAAATAATCTAAAGGTCGATGTCCAGCAGGACCGGACAGTGGTCGCTGCCGAATACCTGGTCGTAAATGATCACATTGTTGATCTTGTCCCGGACCCGGTCGGAAACGAGGAAGTAGTCGATGCGCCATCCCGCGTTGTTCGCCCTGGCGTTGAAGCGGTAGGACCACCAGGTGTAAGCCCCTGTTACGTCAGGATACAGATACCGGTAGGAATCGGTAAACCCCGATTCCAGCAATTCTGTTATCTTTGCCCGCTCTTCGTCGGAAAATCCCGCGTTTTTTCTGTTTGAATCTGGGTTTTTCAGGTCGATTTCCTTGTGGGCGACGTTCAGGTCACCACAGATGATCACCGGCTTCAGTTCATCAAGCTTATGTACGTAATTCCGGAAAGCGTCCTCCCATTCCATCCGGTAACCGAGGCGGGCAAGCTTTTCCTGAGAGTTGGGAGCATATTCGTTGACCAGGTAAAAATTTTCGAATTCAAGCGTGATCGCCCTGCCTTCCTTGTCATGCCCGTCCGCGTCGATATCGTAATTGACCCAGCCCGGTTTCTTTTTTGAAAAGATTGCCGTACCCGAATATCCTTTTTTCTCCGCGCTGTTCCAGAACTGCTCATATCCTTCCAGAAAAACTTCCGTCTGTCCTTCCTGCATCTTCGTCTCCTGTATGCAGATCATGTCGGGAGCCTGTTCTTTGCAGAAATCCAGAAATCCCTTCCCCAAACAGGCCCTGAGTCCGTTAACGTTCCATGTGATCAGCTTCATCTGGTAAACCTCCGTTCTCTGACTTTAAGCTATCGTTTGATATATACCCGATTTTATCACATGCC
>DATMXY010000588.1:0-2859 GCA_035561275.1 Anaerovoracaceae bacterium
CCTCATTTTTATGCGAAAAAATACCACATTAGTTGAAATTTTGCACACTTGGGAATCGGAAAATTAATTTTTACCATAAGTTTGCACAGTCTGCCGAAACAGTTATCTCTGCCGCCGGACGATGGAAGCAGACCATTTTTAATGGTAGCAAGTCATCAATCAATGAAGATTAGTTATCAAAACTTCTTTTTTTCCCGGTTACCTAAACGCGGTTGCTCCCAGAAAAACCGCCGCTACAAATGCCGCCGATATCAGCGGGACCATACCGGCATAGTAGCCGGCCATTCCGCTTAAACGGTAATAAAGAACATAACAGATCATACTGACGACAAAAGCGATCAGCACCAGGGCAGCAAGAATCGCCGCGCGCCCCGGACCTAAGTTACCGGTGCCATAAAGCACAGCGATCGCAGACAGCTCTAATGCGATCCAAAGATGTATGATCATCAGCTCTGATGTCACGATCCGATGAAACAGGATGGATGTGACCAGAAGCAAAGCGAAGAACAAAACGGCAACGCCCAGCAGAATGAGCCTGACCGGCAAACCCTTTGAAACCTGGGAAAGCGAGTTGATGCCGCCGCACATTAAAACGATTGCGGCAGTTCCGGTTATAAAAGCTGCCAAAATACTTAAGGCGCCAACCGGTCCGCCGGATGAATTCGGCCGAAAGGTAACTCCCCACCAGACAAGATAAAACAAGAAGCAAAATAAAAGCAGCAGATTGCCGGCAAACATCGCCCAAAGCGGGCCTGTGAAGTTACGAAAATATGCCATAGCGACCTCCTATGCTGTTCCCAAAATTTTATAGAGCCAAAGTCCTATATTCCAAGGCTTTGGCTCAACAATACTGATCTTTTTTTATTCAGTTTTCAGTTGAAGTAGAATTTACACATTTACACGTTAAACCGGAATAGGACCACATCCCCGTCCTTGACCACGTAATCCTTGCCCTCGGAGCGGACCAGGCCCTTTTCTTTCGCGGCCGTCAGGGTTCCGCACCGGATCAGGTCGTCATACGCGATGGTCTCCGCCCGGATAAAGCCGCGTTCAAAGTCGGTATGGATCTTTCCTGCGGCCTGGGGGGCCTTTGTCCCCCTGCGGATGGTCCAGGCACGGACCTCCGGGGGCCCCGCGGTCAGGAATGAAATCAGGTCGAGGAGATGGTAGGAAGCCTTGATGAGCTTATCCAGCCCTGATTCGGCGATACCTAGCTCCTCAAGGAAGGCCGCCTTCTCGTCGTCGTCCAGTTCTGCAATCTCCGATTCCAGCTTGGCGCAGATCACCACCACGTCGGAACCTTCCGAGGCGGCAAACCTGCGGACCGCCGTAACATATGCGTTGTCCGTTTTGGCGGTCGCCTCGTCTTCGGAGACATTGGCGGCATATATGATGGGCTTGAAGGAAAGCAGGTCAAGCGACCTTACAAATTCCGTCTCTTCTTCGTTCAGATCCAGAGTCCGGGCAGACAGTCCCTTTTCCAGAGTCTCTTTTACCGTCTGCAAAAGCTCCAGCTCAGCCTGGAGGGCTTTGTCCCCTTTCAGGTTTTTCTGCGTCCTCTGCAGCCTTCTTTCCAGAACTTCCATGTCGGACAGAATCAGTTCCGTATTGATGATCTCAATATCGGAAAGCGGATCGATCTTACCGTCCACATGGACCACATTGGGGTCGTCAAAGCAACGCACCACATGAATGACGGCGGCTACCTCGCGGATATGGCCGAGGAACTTGTTGCCCAGGCCTTCCCCTTTCGACGCGCCCTTCACCAGGCCCGCGATATCGTAAAACTCAATGGTCGTATAGGTGGTCTTCTTTGAGTCGTACAACTCATGGAGCACCTTGATCCTCTCGTCGGGGACGGTTACGACGCCCACGTTGGGCTCGATGGTACAGAAAGGATAGTTGGCAGCTTCCGCTCCCGCTTTTGTGATCGCATTGAATAATGTGCTCTTCCCCACATTGGGAAGGCCCACGATACCTAATTTCATCGATGTGCCTCTTTCCGGAAATTAATGATTATGCAGGGGAACCCTACGGTTCAAACCCCAGGGCTTCTCCCGGCGGCTGAAAAGCAGCCTGTTTAATAGAAAATCCTGTTCCTGTATTTACTTTTCCTTCTTAAATTGATATATGCGATGAGGAAAATGACGAATACGCCCGCGCTCAGTACCTGAGCCTGCTTCAGCGGTCCCAGCATCAGGCTGTCCGTACGGAGCCATTCCACGAAGAACCTCTCAAAGGAATAGAGCATCCCGTACAGCAGGAAAGTCTGTCCTTCAAATTTGCGGTTGCTGTCCACAAAAAGAAGGAAGAGAAACAGCAGGAAACACCAGATGGATTCATATAAAAACGTGGGATGCACCATCTGTCCGCCGACGTTGATGGCCCAGGGCAGATCCGTGGGCCCGCCGTGGGCCTCCTGGTTGAAATAATTTCCCCAGCGTCCGATAGACTGTGCCAGGGCGATTGCCGGAACCGTCAGGTCCAGAAGGTTCAAAGGCCTGATGTTCCACAGCCTGCAGAGCAGGACGGCAGTCAGAAAACCGAGAATCAAACCCCCGTGGATCGCCAGTCCGCCGTTCCTGATATTGATGATCTTATATATGTCCCCGGCATAGAAATCCCAATTGAAAAGAACATAATACAGCCTTGCCCCGATAACCCCCATCGGTACAGTGATCAGAATAAAGTCCAGCGACTTCTCAGAAGCAATTTCGTGAATCGGCGCCCTTTTGTAAATGATGATCACAGCCAGAACCATTGCGGCCGCAATGATGATCCCATACCACATAATATCAATACCGAGTATTGTAAATGCAACCGGATTTGGTGTCGGCATTGTGGTTCCCTCCTTATCCC
>DATMXY010000589.1:0-2232 GCA_035561275.1 Anaerovoracaceae bacterium
CTATTAATTATACGGGCGCAGAAGCAAACGTCGCCGTCTCGCTCAGCGTTATGGGCGAAAAAACCGATTTCGTTACCAAAATGCCGGATAGCGACATATCGGCCTGCGCGATCAAAATGTTAAAGTCCTATGGCGTGGGTATTGACAATATCGTTACAGGCGGCGACCGCCTGGGGCTTTATTACCTGGAACGGGGAGCGTCTCAGCGCGCCTCGAAAATCATTTACGACAGAAAATATTCCGCAATTTCCATGGCCCGGCGCGATGAGTTCGACTGGAAAAAAATTTTCAAAGACGCGGGGGTTTTTCATTTCACCGGAATCACCGCAGGCCTGGGCGGGGAGATGGCAGAGATCTGCATAGATGCCTGCAGGGAAGCAAAAAAAGCCGGACTGCTCGTTACATGCGACCTGAACTACCGCAGGGCGCTTTGGAGCAAGGACGAGGCCCGGCAGGTAATGGGAAATCTGATGCCTTATGTTGATGTTCTGATCTGCAACGAAGAAGACGCCGCCTGCGTCTTTGGGATGAGCGCGGACGGAAGCGATATAATTGCGGGAAAACTGAACGACCAGGGATATAGTGAGCTTGCGCGGAAAATCAAGGACGTTTATGGAGTGCCGGCGGTAGCGTTTACTTTGCGCACCAGCATCTCCGCATCCGACAATGATTGGGCCGGAATGCTTTTTATAAATGATCAGTCCTATTTTTCCAGAAAATACAGGATCCATTTGGTTGACAGAGTGGGCGGAGGCGATTCATTCAGCGCCGCGGTTATCTATGTCCTGAATAATCGTTTCGAGCCCCAAAAGGCTATTGAGTTCGCGGTTGCGGCCTCTTGCCTGAAGCAGACGATTGAAATGGATTTCAACCTGGCGACGGTGGAAGAGATTGAACGGCTGATGGAAGGCGACGGGTCCGGAAGGGTTGTTCGCTGAACATAAAAAAGAATAATTTCAATGAAAGAGAAAGAATATTAAACAAGGAGGGTATTAAAGTGTCAAGTATCAGTGAAAAAATGGTGATTACAAAAATTGAGGCCATAGCGCTGCGCGTCCCGCTCCAGTTTCCGATCATGGACGCCGTTTATTTCAAGGATTCCCGTGATTGCTGCTTTGTCAAGATCTATACCAATAAGGGCATCACAGGGTACGGAGAGGCGATCACGGCGGGCGGCCCTGCCGTTTCGACAAAGGCAATGATCGATCTGGAGCTTGCTCCTCTCCTGATCGGCGAGGACCCCTCGGATATCGAGTATCTGTGGCAGAAAATGTACCATTTTTGCTGGCATCACGGCCGGAGGGGCATTGTCGTTTCCGCGATGAGTGGACTTGATATCGCCCTGTGGGATATCAAGGGCAAGATGGCGGGACTTCCCGTCTATAAGCTGCTCGGCGGATACCAGAGCAAAATACGCGCTTATGCCAGCGCAGGATTTTACTCCACGGGCAATGAGGAAGAAATTCCCAAGCTGGTCGCAGACGCTGAAAAATTGGTCGCCAAGGGATTTAAAGGAATAAAACTGAAGATCGGCAGAACCATGCCCATACCGATGCATCCCCTGTCTTTCCAGCCGGGGAAAGACCTCTGCCTGTTTTCTCTCGAAGAGGACATGAAAAGAATCGAGGCGGTGAGACAGACCGTGGGCAAAGACATTGCCCTGATGGTGGACGCCAACAGCGCCTATACTCCGTATTACGCGCTCCAAGTGGGCAGGGAGCTTGAAAAACTCGGCGTTTATTTCTTCGAAGAGCCCATTTCCGTGGAAGACGTGGAAGGAAGCGCCGCCCTGGCCGCCGCCCTTGATATCCAGATCGCGGGCTACGAAACCGAGCAGACTGCTTATGGGTTCCGCCATCTGATCGAGAAGCAAGCCGTTGACATTGTGCAGCCCGACGTCACCTGGTCCGGCGGAATTACCGAATGCCGCCGTATCGCCGCCATCGCATATGCATATAATAAGATCTGTAACCCGCACAGCTTCACCAGCGCTTTCTGCATCGCAGCCAATATGCATTTGGCCTGCTCGATCCCGAACAGCGAATATGTTGAGTACGATCAGGTCGTCGCGAACAATCCGCTGATCGAAAAGCTGCTCAAAGAGCCCATCGAAATCAGTAAGGACGGTTATGTCGAGCATACGGGGAAACCCGGCATCGGCGTCGAGATCGACGAGGACTTCTTTGAAAAATATGCGGTCCGCTGACGGCAGGGCCCCGGACCTTACTGATA
>DATMXY010000590.1:0-5035 GCA_035561275.1 Anaerovoracaceae bacterium
TATGAAGGTTTTACGGATACGTTATAAGTACCCTGCGCAGATCTCCGTCCCACTGGACTTCAGCTCCGAAGTTTTCCGATATAAATTTCAACGGCACGAAAGTTTTGTCGTCCTGTATAAAAGGAGCGGCGTCCAGCCGGATTTCCGAGCCATAAATGTAATAAGTTCCTTCCGGGCGACGGATCCTCTTTCTCCTCCGCTGCTGGAATAGGTGAAGCTGTCAAAAGTATCCGGTTCCATTTTAACGGATGAGAAAAGCGATTACAACGATTTTATAAAAAAATGACCAAGTGGTCATTGACAGCCGGAAAATTACGTCATATAATGACCATGTGGTCATTATGTTCGTTAAGGGAGGTACAGGGATTGGAACCGGTCATCACAATAAAAGACGTTGTAAAAGAATACGTTATGGGAGAAATCACCATTCGGGCGGCGGACGGAATTTCCTTCGAGGTCGGTCAGGGGGAGCTGGTGGTGGTCCTCGGTCCCAGCGGCGCGGGGAAGAGCACCGTGCTGAACATCCTGGGAGGTATGGACAGCGCAACCTCCGGTGAGGTTATGGTTAACGGAAAGGATATTACGAAGTTCAGCCGGAATGAACTGACGCTTTACCGGAGAAAGCATATCGGTTTTATCTTTCAGTTCTATAATCTGATGCCCAATCTCACGGCGCTGGAAAACGTGGAAATCGCGGCCCAGATCTGCGACGACCCCCTGGACGCGGCTTCCGTTCTGGAAAACGTAGGCCTCGGGGAGAGATTTCACAATTTTCCCGCCCAGCTTTCCGGAGGCGAGCAGCAGCGGGTTTCCATCGCCAGGGCGGTGGCCAAGAATCCCACACTGCTCCTTTGCGACGAACCCACGGGCGCCCTGGATTATGTCACCGGAAAATCCATTCTGAAGCTGCTCCGGGATGTGAACCGGGATTTCAATAAAACGGTTATGGTCATTACCCACAATACCCCCATCGCGCAGATGGCGGATAAGGTGGTAAAAATAAAGAACGGTAGGGTGGAATCCGTTGAAATCAACAGGAATCCCATCCCCATTGAAAGGATCGAATGGTAATGCTCATCTTTATGAAGAAATTTTTCAGGGACCTGAAAGAAGCGAAAGGGCAGTTCGTTTCGGTCCTTGCGGTAGTCATCATAGGGGTAATGTTTTATACCGGCCTGTATTCTGCGCTGGAAGGCTTTTCTACGGCGGGGCAGAAATACTTTTCGGATTACAGGCTGGCGGATCTCTGGGCCGAGGTATACCGCACCCCGGAAAGGGCGGTCGAGAGGATCGGAGCCGTTCCCGGAGTCAAAATGGCGGAAGGAAGGGTGGTGCAGGATGTGCGGATCTTTGTGGAGGACAAAAATGCGATGGTCCGCCTGATTTCCCTGCCCGACAGTAAAAGAGATACGGTCAACGACATCATTATGAAATCCGGCAGCTATTTTTCACCGGATGCGGGAAACCAGTGCCTCGTATCGGAAGATTTTTTCAAGGCGAACCATATGGTCATCGGCCAGATCATAGAACCCATCGTCAACGGGGAGCGGGTAAAGCTTTCCGTTACGGGAACGGCCAAGAGTCCCGAATACGCATATGAAATCAGGGACGCCGCCGAATTGATCCCGGACCATGAAAAGTTCGGCGTCGTGTATGTCAAAAAGTCATACCTGCAGACGATCCTGGATTTCAGGGGCTCGGTGAACGAGATCAGCGTGCTTCTGGGTAAAGACGGCGATATTCACAAGGTTAAGGCCGAAATGGAAAAGATACTGGACCAGTACGGCCTGGGCGGCGTCATAGAGAAAAAGGATCAGATCAGCTACAACATGTTCCATACCGATGAAACGTCGCTGAAATCGCTGGCGGCGATTTTCCCGATGCTGTTCTTTATCGCGTCCGCCGTCATCATCTACATCACCATGACAAGAATGATAGAAAACCAGCGGATGCTGATGGGAGTCCTGAAAGCGCTTGGGTACAGCAATTTGGAAATAACGCTCCACTACCTGACCTATCCCTTGCTTGTGGGAGTCCTCGGCAGTGTTCTGGGGTCCCTGCTCGGAATATTCTTCGCCGGCAGGAGCCTGCTCAATATATTTAATACGATGTACAATATTCCTATGAAAGCTTCGGGGGCCCATCTGATGCTGGCGGTTTCGGCGTCGCTGATCGCATTGCTCTTCTGCGTCGGCGCGGGCTATAACGCCTGCCGGAAAGAACTGCGCCTGGTTCCGGCCCAGTCTATGAGGCCGAAGCCCCCGGCCTCCGGCAGAAGAACGCTGCTGGAAAATTTTCGGCTGGTCTGGGAGCGCATCAACTTCAGCTGGAAGATCATATTCCGGAACCTCTTCCGGTATAAAAGGCGGTCGGCGATGGCGTCCGTCGGGATCATTTTCTCACTGGTACTGCTGCTCGTGTCGCTGGGTTTCCTGAACTCCATAGATTATGTGATGAAGGTTCAGTTTGAAGAGATCCAGAAGTATGACCTCAAAATCAGTTTCACACAGATGATGGACGCCGATGAGCTTGGCTATATCAGGAGTATGGAGCATGTTAAATCCGTGGAACCCGTCATGGAGACCGGCATGGAGATCAAAAACGGCTGGAAGAAGAAGGACATCGGGATCCTTGCCCTGGAAAGGGGTTCCAGGTTGTATGGCGTCTATGATATCAACGGTGATCCGGCCATCCTTCCGGCGGAAGGCATCCTATTGCCCGAGCGGCTGATGGAGACCCTCAGCCTGAATACGGGGGACCAGGCGACGCTCAGATCCTATTATCCGGGAAAGAATGACGACAGGGATAAAAAAACGGTATCCGTGAAGGGAGTGATCTCCCAGCTCATCGGCCAGAGCGCCGTCTGCAGCGCCGATTACCTCGATTATCTGCTGGATGAGGGAGTCGTGGCCAACGGCGCCCATATCAAACTTGAAGACCCGCGCTATGAAGAAGAGGTCACGGCCAGGCTGAAAGATATCCAGACCGTCAGTACCATTCAGTCAAATTCGGAAATGGTCGCAAATACGAACAAGCAGATGAATTCCATTTACTCCGTTATTCTGTTCATGCTGCTTGGGGCCAGCGTTCTGGCCATTGCGGTCATTTATAATATAACGAACATAAACATCTTTGAACGCAGAAGGGAAATCGCGACCCTGTCGGTCCTGGGCTTTACCGCAGGGGAGCTCAGGAGCCTGATATTCAATGAAAACTTTTTTATCAGCATTTTTGGCATACTGGTTGGCATGCCTCTGAGCAGATACTCCGCTGAATTTGTAATAAAGTCGCAATCCAGCGAAATCATTCAATTTCCGGTGGTGTTGAAGCCTTCCAGCTATCTGATCGCCGCTGCCATGGTTCTGGCTTTTACCGCGGCGGCCAATTTTCTGCTCAGAAATAAAATTACGTCGATCAATATGGTCGAGTCCCTGAAAAGCGCCGAATAAGGAGGTTCAATCATGAAGAAGAAATTAAACAAAAAATTGGTTCTGGCGGCGGGGGTCCTGATTGTGCTGGCAGTCTTCGCAGGCTGGTCCCTTTCCAATCAGGGAACGGAAGCCGAAACCGCGGTGGCCGCCAGGGGAGATATCCATCGATATGTAGAGGATATCGGAGAAGTGACTTGTGAGGATTCCATCACCGTTTATCTCGAAGGAAGCGGTTTGATCCGGAATATCGCCGTCGACGAAGGGCAGGAGGTCAAAAAAGGAGACCTTCTGTTAAGCATGGATCAGGCTCAGCATGAGATCGCGCTGAAAAATGCGCAGGAAAGCCTTCGTGAGGCAGCCGCCCGGTCTTCCGCGGGAGAGCAGGCATACCGGACGGCGCTCCAGGATTATAATAATACAAAGCTTTTAGCGGGAGAAGGAGCGGTAAGCCAATGGGAGCTGACTCAGAAGGAAACGGCGCTGAAAAGCGCCGAGGCGGTCCGGTCCGGATATCTGGCCGTGCTGGAACAAGCCGAGCTGAATGTGCAGGACAGCTCCCTCGCACTGGGCAAACAGCAGGTCCTGGCCCCCATCGACGGGGTCGTTCTCGAAAGAAATATAGAGCTGAATGAGCCGGGCGCCCCGGGAACGGCGGCGTTTGTGATCGGGAATCCCGCGAATGTTGCCATCGAATCCAAAATACTGGCCGACGACGCTTCAGAGATAAGCATCGGGGATAAGGCGGAAATCATCACAAGGACCGACGATCAGCAGGTGATCGGAGGAACCGTGACAAAGATCGCACCCACCGCCACGGATGAAATCTCTTCCCTGGGAGTAAAACAGAAAAAGGTTACCGTAACCATCAGGCCCCTTGACACGGTGGCGTCCTATATGGCGGAGTCTATAAAGTTAGGTTCCGAGGTCGACGTTAAAGTGATTACGGATACGAGGGCCGGCGTGATCGTTGTGCCTGCCGGAGCCGTGTTTGACTATCAGGGCGACAGCTGCGTGTTTACGGTGGAGGGCGGGAAGGCAACCCTCAGAACCGTGACAAGGGGGATCGGAAACGATTCCTTCACGGAAATAATCGGGGGGCTGAAGGAAGGGGAAGTCGTCCTTTCCGCTCCGGACAACAGCATCGAAGAGGGCATGCGGATAAAACCCGTTAACCGGTAGCGCCAAAGCGTATACCTGTGCGCCGGTAAAGGAACGTATGCCGGTTTGTCGGTTGCTGCCGGTCGGCAGGCGCGGAACAGAAAACTGTTACGGAAATAAAAAAAAGATGATACAATATAACGAGGCGAAAATGTCCCCCACCTCTTAGGTGGCGGGTACGGCGATATCAATTAACAATAATGACAAAGCTGGAAAGGGGATGGAAAGCAGATGTGCGGAATGTGCGGAACCTTTGAAAAGCTGTCGGAAAGCAGGCAAGAACAGATTTTACAGGTCTGTATGGAGGAGTTTATCGAAAAGGGTTATGACAACGCTTCAACGAATACCATCGTGAAACGGCTGGGGATTTCGAAAGGGCTTTTATTCCTTTACTTTAAAAATAAAAAAAATTTATACCTGTATATTGTTGAACGGCTCTCAAAATA
>DATMXY010000591.1:0-3244 GCA_035561275.1 Anaerovoracaceae bacterium
AATTAACCCTGTTCTAATTTTAAGAAAGGAGAGGAAAAATGGATTTACAACAATTATCACTGGCAGTGCAGGATGGTGACGACAAGAAAGTAATGGAATTAGTAAGCCAGGCTCTTGAAGCGAAGGTCAGTCCGGAGAGTATCTTGAATGAAGGCATGATTGCGGCGATGGAGGACCTCGGCACTAAGTTTAAGAATAATGAAATCTATGTTTCTGAAATGCTGATGTCAGCCAGAGCCATGGCGGCCGGTATGCAGATCCTTGAACCGGTTCTGGTCGAACAAGGCGTAAAGCCCATAGGCAAATGTGTAATAGGAACCGTAAAGGGAGACCTGCACGATATCGGGAAGAACTTGGTGAAAATGATGCTGAAAGGCGTCGGCATTGAGGTTCTGGATCTGGGTGCTGACGTGCCCAGTCCTGAGTTCCTGAAAAAAGCAGAGGAAATCGGAGCCGACCTCGTCTGCCTGTCAGCGCTGCTTACGACCACTATGCCTGCGATGGGCGACGTGATCCGTGAATTCGAAAAGGCAGGTGTGAAGGATAAGTATACCTTCATGATAGGAGGAGCCCCGATTTCCAACAGCTTTGCAAAGCAGATCAAAGCTGATTACTACACGCCTGACGCAGGAACTGCCGCAGAGGTCGCTAAGAATGTTCTTGTCAAAAAAGCGACGAATTAGTTGGAGGAGGTAGGATACCATGGTTAGATTTGATAAGCTGGCATACGATTCGGTGGATGATTACATATACGGCTCATCCCCAAAGCCACTTCAGACAAAAAAGGGACTGGTCATCGGAGGCGGGGAAATCTATCCGGAATTAAACTTTACTCTGCCCACAATGGATGTCAATGAGAACACAATACAGGAGGCGCTTGGGATTTATTCGGAGATTATCGACGGCGCCCTGAAGAGAGCGAGTGAGCTTTACGCTCCGGGAGTGGTGATAGAGTTTGAAACCTTGCCGCCCTTTACTGAAAATCCCAAGTGGGGCATTGAGGCCACTAAGATACTGCTGGACTGCATGAACGAATATCATGCGGTGCATGGTCTGAAGTCGGCGCTGAGGGTTACCCCCAACGATCTGAGAGAAATGAGCAGACCTCCCGTCATGAGAAGCGGAAAATATCTGGAGGGAGTGCTTGAGGCCTTTGAAGGAATGGCGAAGGACGGAGCCGATTTTCTTTCTATCGAATCAACCGGAGGCAAAGAGCTTAATGACGAAGCCCTTATGAATGCGGACATCAAGAAAGTCATCTTCTCTTTGGGTGTCCTCGCTTGCAGGGACATGAAGTTCCTATGGAAGCATATCGTCGATATTGCAGGAAAGCACGGGGCCTATGCGGCCGGCGATTCGTCCTGCGGGTTCGGAAATACGGCCATGGTGCTTGCAGAAATGGGCTTTATTCCGAGGGTATTCGCTGCGGTAGTCAGGGTCGCCACAGTGTCGAGGGCTTTAGTTGCCTTTGAAATGGGGGCGGTGGGTCCAAGTAAGGACTGTGCTTACGAGGGCCAGTACTTAAAGGCGATAACGGGAATGCCGATTTCTATGGAAGGAAAGGTGGCGGCCTGCGCACATCTGAGCCCTGTGGGGAATATTACGGCCTCTTGCGCCGACCTGTGGAGCAATGAATCTGTTCAGCAGGTCAAGCTGTTGTCAGACATGGCGCCGATCGTATCTATGGAACAGCTCATTTACGACTGCAGGCTCATGAATCAGGCGAAGAAAAAGGGCTTGGCCAGAGAGTTCAGGGATCTGCTGGTCGATTCTGACTCAAGCTTTGATGCACGGGCATTTATTCTGAGGCCGGACGTTGCCTTTGAAATAAGCAAGGAGCTTGTAAAGGAGCAGGATCACTTCAGAAGGACAAAGCTGGGAGCGAAGCTTGCCGTCGAAAAGCTCAGAAAGGGCTATGAGGATGGCCGGCTATCCCTTGAGAAAAGGGAAGTTCCCTGGCTCAATATTATGGAGAGGCAGATTGAAGAAATTCCAGATAACGAATTGGAATTCTATGATCAGATCAAGGGAGAGCTTGACGCGGAGAAGTGGCTGCCGAAAGAATACGGCTTAGAATAGTTTCAGCACGGGCGGCACGCCGCACCGATTCTTATCTGCCGGGAATACCAATTGAGTTTTCCGGCAGATAAAATTTGTCTTCAGAGGCAGTGAGGGAAAGATAGAATGAAGGTAAAAGCGGATATCGTGGCGGGCTTTTTGGGGGCGGGAAAGACGACGCTGATTAAAAAGCTGGTCACTGAGCTGTATGGAAAGGAAAGAGTCGTCATCATTGAGAATGAGCTTGGAAAGGTCAACATAGACAGCAAGATCTTCCGGGATAGCGGCATCTTTGTGGAGGAAATGACGGCGGGCTGCATCTGCTGCAGTCTGGGAGATGATTTCATGACCTCCATTCTGAAGGTGAAGGAGGCCTTTCAACCTGATCGCATCATCGTCGAGCCTACAGGCGTCGCACTGCTGAGTGAGATCATCGGCAACTATAATTATCACCAGCGGAAGGATGAAATTGAGCTGGATCACATCATTGCCGTGGTTGATGTCAGAAGGTTCGAAACAAGCCTGTTCATTTCAAAGGGGTTCATTGATAATCAGCTGAAAGCGGCCAAGTCTGTCGTGCTGAGCAAGATAGACGGAAATAACGAAGACGAGGTCGCCTCGGCGATCAATTATATTCAAGACATCAATAAAAATGCCAATATTGCAGCCTTTGACTGGAAGAAGGCCTCCGCGCAGGAAATCATTTATGCAGTTGAACATTCTGCGGACAAGGGCGAAGAAAAGGAACACGGGCAAACAAACATACGAAAAGGCATCACTCAGAAGATCGTCAGGAAAAGCCGCCCTTGGGCATCAAGGCATGAGTTTGATCCATGGGAGGCTGAGACGGAAAAACTGGTCAACCGTGAAAAAATAAGAGATGCTTTTCATGAGATCAATGAGAGTCATGAATATGGAAGCATTGTAAGGGGAAAGGGGATTTTAAAAGATTCAGAGGGTTGGTATCAATTCGATTTCGTATTTGGAGATCTGGCTTTCAGAGACTGTACTGCAGATGAAAAAGGAAAACTCTGCATAATAGGGACAGATCTGAATCGGGAGAAGCTGTTCGACATATTCGGAATCTAAACTAAGGGAAATCCTATAATTCCAATGTGCCTGAAAACGTTGATGCTTTTAGTATTCCAACGTTTTTAAGCTGTCCGAAAGACTTTGGCTGAAAAAG
>DATMXY010000592.1:0-7118 GCA_035561275.1 Anaerovoracaceae bacterium
ATACAATAAGAAAGGGTGAAAGACAAATGGCAAACGTTAAAGTCCGTTTAATGCCCATTGTCAGCAATTTAAATTTACCCACTGTCTTGAAAACAGCGATACTTCCGGGCGACTCAACAGAAAGACTGTTCATCGCAACTCAGGTCGGAGAGATTTTCTACATAGGAAATGGAGTTGTCGAGCTTTTTTTGGATATTCGCCCGCAAATCATAGAACTGGGTGTTTCTTCCGGCGGATACGATGAGCGGGGACTCCTGGGTTTGGCATTTCATCCCGAATTTTATTACAACGGCCTGTTTTATCTCCATTATTCAGTTGCCGGGACACAAGGTCCGGGTGCTCTTCCCGGATCTTTTGAGCCTGACCCTTGTGACCCCGCAACCTTAAACCTGAAGTGGAGCAATAGAGAAAATCTTTATAATCACATTGATACCGTCGAAGAATGGATCCTGCAATCGAATGGTCAGCCTCAAAAACGGCGTACGCTGCTAAATTTAAGAAGACCGTTTTTAAATCATAACGGCGTCAACAGCTTAAACTTTTCCCCTGAAACAGGAAAACTTGTTTTAACGACCGGGGATGGCGGATCGGGCTATGATCCGTTTAATTTGGCCCAGGATGACATGGAAATCGCCGGTAAAATAATTGAAATTGATGTTGACAAGAATACATTTACCGATAATCCGCCCGTAGTCACACGTTTTGATGAACTTCCCGCACCCGTTCAGGAAACGCTCACGGTAATTGCCAAAGGGGTTCGCAATATACCCGGCATTTCTTTTCAAAGGTTTCATAATCAGTATATCAAATTCGCGGGGAATGTCGGGCAGGATCTGGTAGAGTCGATTTTTTCATTCGTTGATTATAAACCGATACCGGTTACTGAGCTTATTCAGGCTTCTTTCATGAAAACTGAACCTGACCGGGAAGGATTCATTAACTTTGGCTGGCGAGGGTGGGAAGGCGCTCTTCCTACCTCGATAATAAGGAGCTGCTCTGTAAATCCGGATTTGAATGAAAAAACAATCGCTTATTACGATGAAGCAGTAAAAACTTCCGTACTGCGTCTTCCGCCTCTGACCAGTTATTATCATCAGGATCCCCGCCCCGATAAGTTTGGAGGAACCGCACTTACGGGAGTCCAGTCATATATGGGGAATGAAATTCCCGATTTAACGGGCAGCGTTGTGTTTACCGATTTTGCCCGGAATGAAGGATCTCCGCCTCCGGTCAGAGGGGCTTTGGCTTATACCAGGGTAAAAGCGGATTGTAAACTCAGTGATTTTAGTGTGATTGAAACCGATTATGATTTCGGGTCTCAATCAGCTTTCTATGTCAGTCTGGGAACGAATCCGGGTCAAACGAAACTGTATTTAGGGGTTTATGGCTCTAGTAATGTAACTGATTTTAACCAGGGTACCGTATTTGAAATTGCTCATTGGCCGGCATAACCACAGATTCCCCTTTTTTTACAGGGAAGGTTTTCTCATCGACCGTGACCTCAGCGGCTCCGTCCAGGATCTTTAACAGGGCGTCCCCTGGAGCGATGTCGGCGTTCATTTATTCCATCCTTTCTTCCTAGTGCTCTCGGATCCTAAAATATCACCTTTGCGCCTTATAGGATTTCTACATATCCTTCCGTTCCGTTCACCCGGATCCGCTGTCCGTCTTTGATCAGTCGGGTAGCGTTTTCCACGCCTACAACCGCCGGCAGCCCGTATTCCCTGGCCACAACGGCGCCGTGGGTCATTACCCCGCCGACTTCCGTCACCAGACCCTTGACGGATACAAAGATCGGCGTCCAGCTGGGATCTGTAAATGCGGTGACCAAAATATCGTCCTCTTCTATATTTGCGTCCTCCATTTTTGAAATGACCAGGGCGCGGCCTTCGACGGTTCCGGATGAAACGGCGATGCCCGCTAAAGCGCCCTTCGGGATGTTGCCGGCATCGTATTCACCGGATAGAATCTCGCCTTCGGAGGTCAGCACCCGGGGTGGCGTCAGCTTTTCATATACCTCGTGTTCCCCTTTTCGCTTCGTTATGACGCTGTAATCCAGCCGGTTTGTACGGACAGCCTCCCGAAATTCTTCAAAAGATAAATAGTAGACATCCTCCTTCTCCCGAACAATCCCTTTTTCCGCGAGCTTAGCGGCCTCCTTCATCAGAGCCTGCTTGATGAGCCAGTAATGCCCCACCAGCAGGTACTTCGGGTATTCCCGATAGCCGATGAAATTGCGCATAACACTGATCATCCTCCTGGTCTTTTTGGCCTTCTGTTTTCCGCCCGGCAGCTGTTCCAACCGGTTCAGGAGATCCTGCTTCTTCTGTTCCGCTTCCAGCAGACCCTGTTCAAATATGGCTTTACGGGCATTTGGCTCAAAGCTCCTGATGTTGCTGAGAATCATGGGGACGAGGGCAGTGGGCTGTTCGCTTAAGCGTGACCTGGTGATATCGATTTCGCCGGAACAACGCATGCCGTATTTTTCAAGATACGCCTGAATGGAACGGCTGACAGCGTCGCCGCCTTCCAGTCCGGCAAGATCCGCAAAAAATGTTTTGTCATTGGGGTGTTGAAAATACTCCGTCACAGCCGGATATTGCCGGACGGCGTCCGCCACATCCAGCAGCGCCAGCCCCATTTCAGAGGTAACGTTGTTGGCTGCCGATTTGGTAAGGGTGTCCGCAGCGCTCTTTTCGCCCAGCCATTTTTCCATGTTCTTATTCAGCCAAGTCAGCGCATATACCCCGACATAAATCGCCGCCATGCCTTCCGAATCATACGTGGCTTCCTTTAACCCTTTGAGGGTTTCTATAATGAATGCAAACAGCCCGTCTCCGGACAGATTTTCAATCTTTTGCCGAAGCGCCTTGATCGACGCCTCGTTTCGGGACATGAGCGCCGGAACGAGGGCAACGTCGTTTCTCCGGTATATCTTAATAAATTGAACAGGCAACTCCCAGGTAAAATACCCGTTGCCCATGCTGAAGAAGCCTTTCCCGCCCCGCGACAAGGAGCCTATAAAATCTTTTCGCTTGATCAGTTTTCGGACCGCGTTCAGCACGAGAGGATCAATTTTACCCAAGGCAAGGAGCGAAATCCTTCGTCCCGCGGGAGTAGCCAGATCGTGAGACAGATCCAGGAAAAACCTCCCGCCGGCTTGAAGAAAGGGAGCTTCGCCGGGCTTCTCCTGAAACGCCAACTGGAAAAAAGACAACCCGAACGGTTTCATGGCGTCGGTCATCATCTGCTGATGGCTGAAAGACATATACACGTGGTTTTTTCTATCCTGCACGTCCGGTACGGGGTATAAGGTGGTGATGGGACGGCTCTGAACGATATAGAAGCTGCCCTCATAGAAGCACCATTCGATGTCCTGGGGGCGGCCGAAATGCGCCTCGATCCTGCGGCACGTTTTCTCGAGTTCCAAAATTTGTTCATCCGTCAGCGTCTGCATATTCTGCTTGTCAGGCTCTAACTGCCGCTCCTCCGTGCCGCCCTCTTTCAGGGCATAGATCGCCAGTTTTTTGGCGGATATCTTCTTGTCGGTGATTTTGCCGTCACGCACCTTGTAGATATCCGGGTTTACCAGGCCGGAGACCAGCGCTTCGCCGAGCCCAAAGCCGGCGTCGATGGACACGACTTTCCGGTTCGATGTGATCGGATCTGCTGTAAACAGGATTCCCGACGCCTCCGGGAAGACCATTTTTTGAATAACCACAGACAAATGGACCTTATTATGATCGAAATTGTTCTGCATGCGGTAGATGACCGCCCGATCCGTAAAGAGCGACGCTCAGCACTTGCTGATATGCCTCAGGACAGCCGCCCTTCCGATGACGTTCAGATATGTGTCCTGCTGTCCCGCAAAAGAAGCCGTCGGCAGATCTTCCGCCGTGGCGCTGGACCGTACGGCATAGGCGTCTTTCTCTCCCAGTTTCGTCAGTTGACGCGTCACCGCCTCCGCGATTTCCTCCGCGATCGGCGTCCCTTCAATGGCGCTGCGAATTTTTTCACTGATTTCCCCGACTTTCTCCCTATCTTCCGCTTTTATCTGTGACAGCTGCTTCAGCAGGGTATTCAGCTCCGGTGTTTGTTCAATTGTTTTTATATATGCCTCGGTGGTGACGCAGAAGCCCTCCGGTACGCTGATCCCCTCAATTCCGGAGAGTTCCCCGAGGTTTGCGCCTTTGCCCCCGACAACGGCAAGCTTTGTTTTATCGATTTCATGAAAGCCAAGTACATATTCTTTCATATCAATTTTCCTCCCAAGCCTTTTGGCTTTGAATTTCGTGTTTGTCAATCAGACATATTCTTCTCTGTAAAAGTTATTTCTAAGCAGATCCAGGCATTCATCCATTTCTTTGGAAAATGCGTCGTAATCGACTTCCGGCTGGTTGGCCATCTCTGCGGCATACCCCTCGCCCATCCAGTAAAGCATTTTCATTACCAGCTTCGGATCGACATGCTCCTTGAATTTAAAAGTATCCAGGTTGTCAAAGGCAACCTTATCCCGAAAGCTTTCATGAGATGCAAGAATCGTTTGCAGATCCTCTTTGATTTCCTCGTCTTTTTCAAAAGAAATCCCTGCTAAAAAGGACACTATCGCCGGGTGCTTCTTCATTAGCGCAATCTCGATTTGCGATGCCATCCGGATCCTGTCAAAGAAATCGGTAACGGTGTTATCGAATTTTTCATTGATTTCCGTTATGAACATTGTGCCGCAAAACTCAACCAAATAGAGATATAACGCCTTTTTTGATCCAAAGTAATGAAAAACCATTGCTTTTGAAATCCCCGCAGCCTTGGCGATATCGCTCGCCGAGGCTTTTTTATAGCCGTTGGCGCTGAAAGCTTTCAGGGCTGCATCAATAACTGTGCTTTGCTTCTCTGCAGGTAAACTAAAAAATTTCTCCAATCTATCTCACCTCACAATAAAAATCGACCGAATCGGTTTATGACGTCAGTATAACCCCATAAACCGATTCGGTCAATAAAAACTAAAAATTGTCTGTATTTTCCTATTGTCACCGTATTTTTATATCCTGGGCGCTGTACAGCTGATTCCGGGGTCATTCCAACCATGCTTCTTGTCATACTGGGCGGCAACCCTCGCGTCTATGAGCGCGTAGCTCTCTCCGGACTGCATCAGCGTGTCCAGCTCCTGTGCCGTCATCAGCGGACGGCCTCCGTGAATGGCGTTCTCCAGTATCATGCCGGTATACATGACGGGATCTTTCGTAGTGGAAAACGGCGGGGCATAGGCAAGGTCAAGATGAAACAGATCTTCGGCTTTTGCCCTGAAGGTTATTGCCGTAACAAACACGTCAATCCTCTTGTCAACTCCCTCATATCCGACTATCTGAGCGCCCAGAAACCTGCCTGTCGTCTTGTCGGCGATACCTTTTATGACCATTTCTTTGCCGTGCATATATTCCGGCTTGTTGGGCTTAATGTTGTGGCACACCACAGCATCATAACCCGCTTCACGGGCTTCGCGCTCAGAAAGACCGGTTTGCGCCACCGTCATGTCAAAGATTTTAAAGATGCCCGTGCCGAGCGTGCCCCTATACTCAAGGCTGCTGCCGGTCATACTGTCGCCGGCGATCCGTCCGGTTTTATTCGCCGTAGAGCCCAGAGGACGATAGACCGGCTTTCCCGTAACCATATGATACTGCTCGATGCAGTCGCCACAGGCATAGATGTCGGGCAGGCTGGTCTGCATCTTCGTGTTTACTCTAATGGCTCCGGCAACGCCAAGCTCGATCCCCGCCTCCTGTGCCAGCTCTGTATTGGGACGTACTCCTGTGGATATGAGAACCATATCGGCCTTTATCTCTTTGCCGTCCGACAATGTCACGCCGCTTTCCGTTATCTCGGTTATGGAGGCGTCCGTCAGGACGGAAACCCCATGCTGCACGATATGCTCCTGAACGTACACCGCCATGTCGCGATCCAGCCCCGGCGTAACCTGCGGCAGCTTCTCCAGAAGGGTGATTTCCATACCAAGCCTTCTCAAGTTCTCGCATACCTCAAGGCCGATGAAGCCTGTGCCGATAATGGCCGCGGAGCGGGGCTTATTGGCGTCGATGAAAGCTTTTATGCGGTTCATGTCGTTGATATTGCGCAAGGTAAAAACATGACTTCCGTCTGCGCCTTTTATCGGCGGCACTGTCGCCCTTGCTCCCGTGGCGATGACGAGCTTGTCGTAATGGTCTGTGAAATCCTCTCCTGTATTAAGATTCCTGACGCTTACGCACTTTGTATTATGATTTCAGCTTCTTCATTGTTCCGCCTGGCTTTAGCGGCAGCGGAGGTTCCGGCGGCTACCGCTCCTATAATAATGATCTTCATGCGGACTCTCCTTTCCTCTGTTGTGCTCGGGGTCAGCCGGACCCGGGATCGGTCCCGACTTGGTTCCGCCGGCCACAGGATCGGGGCCTTGGCGGCGGCATACTGTCTTATGCTCATTTCATAGGGCAGATACTATATAATTCCGCTAAGCTTGTGACAGTGTACGTACTTTGAATTTCTGCAGAATATTTTTGTGGCTTTGTATTAATCCAGCAGGTATCAATTCCTGACATAAGACCGCCTTTTATATCGGTATTTAAAGAATCCCCGATAATAAGCGCTTCCTTTCTATTAAAACCATTAATATGACTCTTCACGTAATCGAAGAATTCTTTTGATGGTTTTTGAAATCCAATGCTTTGCGAATCAAAAATGTCTTCAAAATACTTATATAAGCCTGACTGCTTTAAGCGCTTTATCTGAGTTTGGGTTACACCGTTCGTTATAACAAACAGCCTATGGGATACAGATAAGCTCCGACACACTTCTAAAGCTCCTTCCATAAGCTGACATCCATTGCCCAAAAGCTCTCTGTGCCGATTTTCCCATTCGATGCCGTCCACAGCTTTTCCCAGTCTTAACATAGTTTCCGAGAATCTTGAATTCAGCACATGATTTAATGCAACATATCCATTTTCATAATCAGCCCATAGCTGTTTATTAACGGATTTATAAATTTGAAACAACTCGTCCGAAAAAGTAAAACCGTGTTCCTGAAATAATTTGTTCAGCGAATCAGTTTCATTCGCGCCGAAATCCAACAA
>DATMXY010000593.1:0-4065 GCA_035561275.1 Anaerovoracaceae bacterium
AGTTCTTCCTGGATATTAGCAGCGATGCTGTTAATTATAAATGGTAAACAATCGTTTAGAATTGAGGAGGAAAAAAAATGAAAAAGATACTTGCAATTTTGCTGGTACTTGTACTCGCCCTTGGAATGTTTACGGCCTGCGGCGGCGGAGGAGGAACTCCGGAAGAAGAGACTCCGGCTGACGAAACAGTGACGATCGGATTTGCACAGTGCAATCTGAACGATACATTCCAGACCTATGTTGCCGATGCGGCTACCGCAAAAGCTCAGGAACTCGGTTATGAGATCGACGTTCAGGACGCTCAGGAAGATGTAGTAAAACAGCAGGACCAGGTTAATACGATGATTGAGCAGGGGTATGACGCGATTATGGTAGTTCCGGTAGACACTTCGGCAATGGGCCCGATCACGGATGCCGTTACCGCTGCGGGAATCCCGCTTATCTATGTGAACAGAAATCCGTTCGGAGAAGCCGATCCGCCTGAAGGCGTATACTATGTCGGCTCACAGGAAATCGTCGCGGGTGAACTCCAGGGAAAATATCTTGTTGAATTGTTAGGCGACAAACCGGCGGGCGGCGTTGGTATCCTGATGGGGATCCTGAGCAATGAAGGCGCCGTAAAAAGAACAGAAGGAAATGAATCGGTTCTTTCCCAGTATCCGGACATCAAGATCCTTGCAAAGGAAGCCGGAGACTGGCAGTCTGACAAAGGTTTGGCCATCACCGAAAACTGGATCACCGCTTATGGCGACGAACTGGTTGCGGTTCTGGCAAATAACGACACCATGGCCATTGGAGCGCTTCAGGCTCTTGATGCAGCCGGCAGAGACGACGTCATCGTTATGGGCGTAGACGCGATCCCGGACGCTGTCGACTTGGTTGCGGAAGGCAAACTGGATGCAACCGTGCTTCAGGATGCCGACGGACAAGGCGCGGGAGGCGTTGAAGCCGCGGCGAAAGCAATTGCCGGAGAGACGCAGGATCCGGTTACCTGGATCGACTTCGTACTTGTTACCCCGGATAACGTAGCGGATTTCAAGTAATTTTATAACCAAATAATAAATGAATTGAAATGTGTGGGAGAGGGGCAACCTTCTCCCACATACATAACTAAGGCGACGAAAATCTACGAATCGAGGAATCGTGATTTTCCAGCCTAAATTCTGTCGACGGTTCTTCAGAACCGGACAGAATGTTAAGAGGAGACGGCAATGGAAACAGAAAAAGATATCCTGGTCATGAAGGACATCGTTAAGATTTTCCCCGGTGTGAAAGCACTGAAGGGAGTAGAATTAAATGTCCGGTACGGAGAGATCCATGCGCTGATGGGAGAGAACGGGGCAGGAAAATCCACCCTCATGAAATGCCTGATTGGGATTCATCCTCCAACTTCCGGCCAGATTTATTTTGAAGGAAAACCGATCGAAAACTATTCCACCGCCGATGCGCTCAGGATGGGGATCGCTATGATCCACCAGGAACTCAGCCCGGTCGAGCACCGGTCGATTATGGAGAACATCTGGCTGGGCAGAGAGCCGAAAAACAGACTGGGTCTGGTCGACCACAAAAAGATGTACGAAATGACCAAAGAAGTTTTAAAGGAAATTGATTTTAAAGGGGATCCTGCGACTCTGATGGTAAACCTGACTGTCGCAAGCATGCAGATGATCGAGATCGCAAAAGCGCTTTCTTATAATGCCAAGCTTATTATTATGGATGAGCCTACTTCCGCACTGACCAATAAGGAAATTGCACAGCTGTTTTCTATTATGAAAAGGCTGAAAGAGAGTGGAAAATCGATAATTTATATTTCACATAAATTGGAAGAGATTTTTGAAATCAGCGACCGGGTGACCGTTTACAGGGATGGTCAGTACATCGGGACAAAAGACACATCGGATATTACGACTCCTGAACTGATTAAAATGATGGTAGGCCGCAATGTGGATGAAATGTTCCCGAAAGTGATCTGCGACATCGGCGAGGTCAGGATGGAAGTGAAGAATCTGAGCCTGGGCAGGAAATTCCAGAACGTTTCCTTTGACGTCCGAAAAGGCGAGATACTGGGCATCGCGGGGCTGGTCGGGGCCGGAAGAACGGAAGTAATTGAAACGATCTTTGGAATCAGAATGAAATCATCCGGCCAGATATTTATTGACGGAAAGGAAGTCCGGATCAATACCCCCGCCGACGCGAAAAGAAACAAAATGGCGCTTTTAACGGAGGACAGACGAATCACCGGCATTATTCCGATGCTGTCCGTTATGCAAAATATCATTATCGCCAGCATAAAAAAATATATCAGAAAAAGCGGGCTGCTGAACCATAAGCAGGCGATCCGGGACACCAACGAATATATCAAAGCGATCAGCATCAAAACGCCGGGTATCTCTCAACGGGTCGAGAATTTAAGCGGCGGTAACCAGCAGAAAGTCCTGGTCGCCAGATGGCTGCTGACGAATCCTGAGATCCTGTTTCTGGACGAACCGACAAGAGGGATCGACGTCGGCGCCAAGGCGGAAATCCATCGCCTGATCACCAATCTGGCCGGCCAGGGCAAATCGATCGTGATGGTTTCTTCGGAATTGCCCGAAATAATGGGAATGAGCGACCGGATCATGATCATGCATGAAGGCAGGGTTACAGGGATCATTGAAAATACGAAGGAGTTAACACAGGAAGAAATCATGTCTTATGCTACCGGTCAGGTTACCATGTCGGCATAGAAATATAAAGGAGGATTCGCCAATGACGTCGAAAAATTTGGAAGCCAACGCGGAAAGAGCCAGCGAAAACAAACAAAAGGTAATTGCCCTTTTGCAGAAATACGGCATCATCTTGGTTTTGCTTGTGATGATTATCGGAATATCCATACTTGAGCCGAAGTTCTTATCATCGACAAATATATTCAACGTGTTCACCCAAAGCTCGATCTACGGCATTATGGCATTGGGTATGACGCTGGTAATCACATCGAAAGGGATCGACCTTTCCGTCGGTTCCGTCCTTGCGTTTACAGGCGTGATCGCCGCAAGCCTGGGCCAGGTAAGTACGGCTACCACGCTGTACTTTTCAAATGTGTACGATTTGCCTGTTATCGTCCCTATCGCCGCGGCGATCATTGTCGGCGGGCTGGTTGGGGCCGTTAACGGCGGACTCATCGCATTTACGGGCATTCCTGCATTTATCGCTACGCTGGGTATGATGACCATCGCCAGAGGCGCCACCCTGCTTTATACGGGAGGAAAGCCGGTCAGCCAGCTTACGCCGGGGATGATGTTCATCGGCAGTAAAATCGGGGGAATCATACCTGTTCCGGTTATCGTTTATGGGATCATGATCGCAATCACGTGGGTCCTGCTCGGATATACCAGTTTCGGAAAGAATATCTACGCCATCGGCGGAAATATCAAAGCGGCCGAAATCTCGGGAGTGAATGTAAAAAAGAATCTGATCTGGATCTACGCTTTTATGGGGATCTGCGCCGCAGTTGCCGCGCTGGTATTCGCCGGCCGCGTCGGAAGCGTCCATCCGGGCGCCGCGACAGGTTATGAGCTGACGGCCATTGCAGCCACCACCATCGGCGGAACAAGCCATTACGGGGGGATCGGCACCGTATGGGGCGCTGTGGTAGGCGCGCTTGTGCTGGGCGTCCTGAGAAACGGGATGACGCTGCTCGGGATCGAGGCCTACTGGCAGCAGATCGTGGAAGGCTGTATCATCATCGTCGCGGTTGTTATCGATATGAGAAAGAATGCAAGAAAGAGATAAATCGAACAAGTCGATTTGAATTTATGGACAACAGCGTCAGCCCTGACGTCTGTGGTTTAAAAAGGAGGAATCATTATGGACAAATTACTGGAAATGACACAGAAATTCCCGATGACGAAGTACTGGAACGACTCCTGTTCCGTCAAGGAGCTTACCTACGCCATCGAACGGGGGGCGGTGGGCGCCACCACCAACCCGGTCATCGTGAAGGGCGTACTGGAAAAGGAGCTTGACAGCTACCGGGATTATATAGCGCAGCTTGTCAAGGATAATCCGACAAAGTCGGAGGATGAG
>DATMXY010000594.1:0-7722 GCA_035561275.1 Anaerovoracaceae bacterium
TAATATAGCTAAAACGATATGCGAGGTGATAGAAATGCTGATCCCATCCACAGAAGTTAAAAACAACTTCGGCAAATATCTTAAGATCGCTTCGGAACTGGAAGACGTTATTGTGACCCGGAACGGAAAAGAGATCATAAAAATTACGTCCTGTGAAGACCGGCCCATGGTCAGAGAGGAAGCCCTCAATTATTATTTCAACCGGGAGGGCAAAATGACCTACCTGGAGTTTCTGGCATTGACGGAAAATTCGGATCTGAGATACGAGTACATCGACGGCGAGGTGTACTGCCTGGCCGCCCCCAGCTACAAGCATCAGATCGCGGTAAGAGAGATTCTCCTTGCCTTCGGCATTTGGTTTAAGGGAAAAAAATGCAGGCCGCTCACCTCCCCCTTTGACGTTACCCTGATGAGAAACAAAGACAATATCAATGTGGTGCAGCCTGATATCATGGTCCTGTGCGATACCAAAAAAGTAGACGCCAAGGGAAAATATCAGGGAGTGCCTACCCTTGTGGTGGAAGTGTTGTCAGAATTTACCCGAAAAAAGGATATGCAAAGGAAATTGGATCTCTACACAGACACTGGCATCAAAGAATACTGGATGGTCGATCCTATAAAAGAAGAAGTCTATTTATACGGCTTTGAGGCGAAAGAAATCAGGGATATCCAGGTCTACAACAGAGATATGACCGTAAGATCCATTTATTTCGAAGGACTGGAAATCAAGGTTGCAGATATCTTTACGGACTGATTTCGGCTGCATGAGAGGATTAAAATGAAGAAAAATATATCGCATATTTTAATTGCAATACTCATCGTATTGCAAGCGGCGTCAATTTTAAAAATCAACAACCTGCAAAGACAAATAGAAAGTACAAATGCTGAAATGAATCATTTCAACAACAGCATAAGAAGCGATATGAATGCTGTTTATTCTAATGTTGACGAGATGCTGAATCAAAAGGCGAGCCTTATTGAAAGTGCCGCCACCGAAATCGGAACGCTTAATGCGGACGACCTTACAGTACCAGTCACCTTTACTCTTACACCGAAAGAAGTCAGTGAATATACCGCTGTCAGCCTTGATTTTGACGGCGAGTTGTTTCCTATGGAAAAAAACGGCACAACTTTTTTTGCAACTGTTTCCCGAAATGTTTTCGATCATGCATTGCCTAAGATTGTAATTGATGAAAACGGTATAAAGAAAATCATGCAAGACGACCAAGTCGGTATTCCAAGTATCAAGGAGTCGATTTTTCCGATCATGCATCCAAGCCTTTCAGGCGAAGCAAGATTTGATGGCAAGACTTATAAAAGAAAAGGAAGCCTTAATACAGACACTAAGGAAACGGCATCAGGAATAAAATTTACGAAAATACGCTTTGCTGTCAAAGTGGATGACAAAGTGATTTCGAATGAAATGATTCCCAATGAAACGCTCTCTTACGGTTACGAAGTAGATGAAGAAATATCTTTGAGCAATGGGCAAATTTGCACAATGACGGTTATCGCTACCGATAGTATTGGCTTTGAACATCATTATATCGTAGGACACTACGTTGCTGGTTCTGATAAACAAAGAGAACCGTGGTTTGGCGACGAGCAGATCTACTCCGCTGACGGAAAGCTGCTTTGGAAACCCGGCAACTGAGCTGCCAGGGTTTCCTCCACACTTTCTTATTTTACCGGGTGGCGCAGTACCGTCTTCAGCTTTGACGGATCGGTCTTTCTGGGGTCGCCCAGGTAGATCTCATGATGCCGCTTTACCGTGCCGTCGAGTCGCTGATCGTTGATGGCGTTCCGGTAACCGTTGGCCTCGATGAAGGCCTCCATCTGCGCAATGGTTTCCGGCTCCCCGCTGTACGGTCCCAAGTGCATCGCCTGCACGCACAGTCTCTCTTCAAAGACTTCGAGCCTGGCCTTAGCCGGATCCAGGCCGGGCTTCTTCTTTGCAACTTCCTTACAAGCCCTTTCAAAAACTTCCCCGGTCACAAAATCCGGCTGTCGGATCATGGAGGTCCAGAAATACTTATCCTTTTGCGAGAGAGCGGAAAAGTCGAAACCGTCAAACGCTCCGTCCTCAAGCCACCACAGCCCCTCCAGAGGCGCGACCACGTAGTCCGTATAACCCTCCGGCTTATCGATTTTTTTATATCCCATCTTGATGGTATAGGACAGGGCATAGAGCAGTTCCACCGCCTGCTGGTACTCTCCGCCCTCCGCGTTGGGATCTCCCTTTCCGTCTACCATGATGAAGTTCATGGCAGGAACGTCGATGACGGAAGGTTTTGCCGCAGGCATGTAAAGGTCTTTATACTCTTTTTTAAAGTCCAGCTTTTCTGCTTCCATTATTAATACCTCCTTACCGCTCCTCATAGGGGATGATGATTTCCGTGATATAATTGTCTTCATTTCCCCTGAATACCATTCCCGGTCCCTTCACATAAATTTCCCGGGACGGCGTGACGATGTTCAGGCCATGTTCGTTGGCATAGTCTGTGAGCGCTTTGTATGCCGAATGCAGCTTTTCATAGCTTCCAACGTGGGTGGTGCAGATCGCTTTGACCGCGGGCAGCGTTTTCGCCGTGACGTCAGGATGGTTGACTTTCGTCTTCGTCGGAAGGCAGAGTTCCAGATCTGCCCCGTCTTCCATGTACTCCGCATCGTGATAACACTGGATGGGCGCCCCCACCGCGTCTCCCTTTACCGCCTTGTACAGCGTGCCGATGTATTTGCCCACATCGTTGTATTTCCCCTTGTAACGGATGGCCGCCACCAAAACCGGCGCGATTTCTTTTTCTTCGATTTTATAATCCATACCGATATCCTCCCTATCCTTCGGTTTGATATAGAGGTTCAGCTTTTTGATCAGTTCTTTCTCCTTTCTGATCCGGCTTTCGATCATCTGCTTCTTTTCTTCCAGATAGCAGGGCAGGTCGGAAGGGTCGCTGCAGTTCGCCAGCACGTCCCTGATCTCGGCAATGGAAAATTCCAGAGAGCGGAGCAGCGCGATGAGCCGCGCCTTCTGATAATCCTCTTCACTGTAATACCGGTAGCCTGTGTCCTTATCCCGGACGGAAGGCGTCAGGATCCGCTCGTCGTCATAATAGCGCAGCGCCTTGACCGTAAGGGCCGTAATCTTTGAAAAATCACTGATCTTATACATTTTTTTTACCTCTTGGGATCAGTATAAACTATCCTCTGCGCGGGAAAGTCAAGAGTAATTTAAAATATTTTTCAGTATGCTTTCTCCGGGTCGAACTTTTCCGCCCAGGCCTCCTCCAGCCTTTTCAGCCGGTCCCGGAAGCCCATGGCGCTTTCGTCCTCCTTCTTTTCCGTTTCCTCCAGAAACTCCAGCGTAAAAGCGCCGGCGCCGTACTCGTTGAAATCCTTCTGCATCTTCGGATGGAGGCAGGAGTTCATCCTGATGGAAAAATTGAAGCGGTTCTGAAAGGACTGCAGGTCCACTTCCGCCTTCAGCATATATCTTCCGTTGGCGGTATTGGTGATCTTGTAAACCCCGCCGGTGGTTTTCCGCTGCTTGTATTCGCTTATGATCTCCCGTTTTCTGTCTTTATCTGGTTTCATTCTTTTTTACTGATTCCTTTCAATTTTGGAACTGCAGGTGTCCGGCTGCCCGATTCATTTTCGGGATAGTAACCCAGGTCCCTGAGAAGGCGTGCCAGCATGCTGAAACGCTCTCCCAGCAGCTCGCTGTCATTCGCCAGCGCCTGGCGCACCGTCTTGATATCCTCGTCGATCATTTCATTCTCAGTGCAGACCTTCACCGTCATGGCGTCGCCCTGGAGCCCGACCCGGTCGATGACCGGATTTTCCGGATCGTAAAGCTTTTCATACCGATAGGCCTCTCTGAAATATTTCTCCGCTTCGCATACAAAAATCGCAAGGTCAAGCACGCGATGCAGGGGCATTTCCTCGGACTGCCGCGACCATTTCTCTCCCGTGTATCTCCAAACCTTGGCGGAAATGTCCAGCTTCCCCCTGTCGTTCCACTGGGCCAGTCCCATGGAAAGCCCCTGGACGTCGGTTTTATAGGCGTACCGGCCGTCGATATTCCCGTAGCCTTCTCCCACGATGACCGGTTTATGTTTCAGCGTGGTTGGTATTTTCATCATTTTATTCCCTCCCTATTTTCTCTTCTTATTCTCGCTTAATTTCTTCAAATTCTTTCTTAAGCTCTCCAATATTTCGAACCGTTGGGCAGCCGCTTCATAAGGCCGCTGTCGATAAGCTCCCTTCGCAGCACAAAGTAATCTCCAAAGGTATGCCATTCGTCGATGACGGCATTGACCTGCCTTTCTGAATATTCCTTTCCCATTTCAAATTTCGAAGTCAGGTACTTCAACACATAAATTTTATATTCCATTCTCACGGGGATTTGTTTGATTTTTCCCTCTTCCAGAAATCTTAGCACAATCTCATTGATCCTGTCATAATTTTTTGATTTTACGGCGATGAAATCGATCATCGCTTCTGAATCCGGCAGTTTCATGATCCCACCGATAACCGGGTGATTGAAAAATCCGCTGATCAACCGTCGGTTCGCCTCTTCTGTATAAGCCCGGAAACCGGTGTCGCCCTCTTTTATATCCAGCATTTGACTCTCACTCCAGGGAGAAAAGTCGAGCCAATCCAATTCAATTGCGACGGTTTCCGAATCCGCTGAACGTTTCGCGAAAAGCTTCCTCTCCCGTAAATCGTAAACATGGCTCCAAACGGTATCCGGTTTTTTTGATTTCTCCAGACAAGCAAACATATCGTCCGCCGACCGGCATTCCGTCTGCATATCCTGAATCTGATATCCGGTATTTGTCATTTGGACCGTCCGATCCGCCGTTCCTTCGTAAACCTGTTTACACCCCCGCAGGTACTCCACTGCCGCCGTCCTGCCGCCGCTGTCGATCAGTGCGAAATGGATCGGCCAGGAAGTCTTTGTTATTGCGATACGTTCCAGCGCGGCCAGCGCCTGCGTCACATCGCCGCAGGTATCCAGCAGGTATTGGGTTGCCTCCAGGCTGCTTGCGGCTGGTTTTCCCTCTGATTCAGGATAAACCGTGGCAGGCAGCGTGGCCTGTTCAACCACCAGGCCCGCCTCGTTGACGCCTCCGACGGGCATCTCCCTTCCCGACTGAGAAAAGGTAACGCTTCCGTAAGATGACACCCATTCCAAAGATTGATCCGGCGGAAAGACTGTGGCCTCCTTGATCAAGCTTCTCTTATTGGTAAAGATCATTCCCTCATTTACGACGCTGTCATAGTTCTTACCGATGAAATGATCTTTTACGATAATTGTACACATGAAAAGAAACCCCTTTTTATAATATTATAATTTACTAAATTACTAAATCAATAATTTACTATAAATATATATTATCTTCATCCGGATGTCAATACGGAAAATATTTCAGCCGATCGTAGCACATACAGCATACACGCATCCGCAGCCGGAATCTGGAGGAAGCGATCAAGCTTTATGAAGACCTGAAAGACTATGTACTTGAAATTGCGGATTATATGACGCAAGGATTTATTCAATTTTTTACTTAAAATGGGCTGACGCCGTCGTTCGATAGAAATGCAATTTGGGTGCCGAGAATGGCTTTAATATATGGGATATCCCATATTTCGGCAGCTGAGAAATGACTCAAATACTGTTTCATGAAATTATGGCATCACGATTTGGACAGAATTTTAAGTAGAGGACATAAATTCTGGTCAAGTCCAATTTAGTGTGTAAATTCGTTCGGTGGCCATCTATGTGAAAGGTTAAGGTGCCTTTAATAGTTTGATCTGTTCATGAGCGATTTTAATAAGCTTTGATTTAATTTCCTTGATTACGTTAGTATAATTCTGCTTTGTGAAAAGTGCCCTCCGGTCACTCATTATGTCGTGCCTTTCCATTAAAGCGGCTCCCATTAAGCGGTTTAGGGACTCAGTATTGGGAAAGATCCGAATCACATCGGAACGGCGTCCCAGCTCGCCGTTTTCACGCTCTACATAGTTGGATGTGCGGAGAGGAGCCCGCATTCCTTCCGGCAGCAGCATCACCGTCATGGCCTCCTCAAATCCCTCATCCAGTATTTCCACGGCTTTCGGGGCAACATCTTTGTAGTCATTTATGATTTCATCCCTGCGCTTTCTTGCCTCATTCATGTTCTTTGCAGTAAACATCTCCCGAAGTTCACTTTGTAACCCGATCTGCTCTTTTTTCGGGGCCGCCGTAAAGATATTTCTTTGAAAATGATATTGGCACCTTTGCCAGGCGCTGCTCCGACCTGTTCTTCGGATTCTGCCAGCAGAAACGCATTTAGAATCTTTTCCATCAGGTAGCCGAATGCTTCATTCCGCTCTTTTGATAAAAGAGCTACCACTTCTTCGTAATTTACGGTAATATTGACTTGAGACATGTTTTCTTCACCTCCGGTTTATTGTTGTGTGGTAACTACATTGTAACCGAACGAAGAGACATGTTCTCTTTTTTTCTTGCTTTTTTAATCTACACCATTATACGGGCATAACTGTGTTCGGTGCTGTTTAATATATCGAATCGCTCAATATTTCAAGTAATGGGGTAAAAATTCGTATTAAACTGAGCTATTTATATCGATACGGACATAAAATGCAGGATATACCACATTACTATACCCCAAAACCTGCAAAATTGAGCAATTTGTCGCAAAGTTTCCAACCCCCCCTATAAAGCTCCTCAGAACTACCAGGAAACTGCCAGGCTACCAGAATAAAAAACTCCTGTTGAAGTAGCAAAAGGAGCTGGCTCTCCGCGATTTATTCGGAATTTTGAGACAGCCCCACAAGAATCGTCATTGAATCATTTAAATTGAACCATTTAATATGTATTCGAAGATTTAGAATACCGGTACTACGGAACCCCGATAGGTATCCTCGATGAACTGTCTGACCTCTTCCGATGTGAGAACCTTTGCCAGGGCCTGGATCTCCGGCCTGTCTTCATCGCCTTCATAAACGGCGACGATATTCGCGAAGGTCTGCGCCGCCACTGAATTCGGGTCCTCTACAGCCAGAGCGTCCGTTACCTTTAGTCCGGCTTCAAGGGCATAGTTGCCGTTGACGATCGCATAGTCGACGTCCTGAAGGGCGCGGGCGACTGCGGCGGCTTCCGCTTCAAAGAACTTGATTTTCTTTGTATTTTCCACGATATCATTGGGCGTCGCTTCCAATCCGACTCCGTCCTTCAGCTTGATCAGCCCCTCCTGCTGAAGGAGCTGAAGCGCTCTCGCTTCATTGGTAGGATCGTTCGGAACGGCGATGGTGGCGCCGTCTGCAAGGGCGTCAAGAGATGAGGTTTTTCCCGCAAAGAGTCCCATGGGCTCGTAGTGAACGGCCACTGCGGATACCAGGTGGGTCCCGTTCTCTTCATTGAAGCTTTCCAGATAAGGGACATGCTGGAAATAGTTTGCGTCCAGTTCGTGACTCTCCACCGCGGTATTGGGGATCACATAGTCGGTATACTCGGTGATCTGGAGGTCGATTCCCTGCTCCGCAAGGATCGGCTTTACAAATTCAAGGATTTCCGCGTGGGGTACCGATGAGGCGCCTATCTTGAGCACAGTTGCTTCCGGTGTTTCCGGCTGATCGGCTTGGCCTTCTTCCTGGGGGGCGCTGTTGCCGCAGGCTGACAACGCGAACACCGTCAGGGCCAAAATTAAAATAAGGGCT
>DATMXY010000595.1:0-5827 GCA_035561275.1 Anaerovoracaceae bacterium
GATTTGTTCAGTATCCTTTGTGTTGATTGTTATATTTAAATCAAACCTATGAGCAAGGGATCATTCTTCCAGCGAGGTGTACATGAAGAAGAAGTCTCCAAGAGGAATCGCGAACATTCCTTTTACCTTATCCGACATCATATAAGGCTGCGTATAGAAGTAGATCGGCGCCATCACATGATCGGCGAGGAGGATGTCCTCCGCTTCGTGCATGCCGGCAAACCGCTCTTCCTGGGTTTCGGCCTTCTTTACCCCGGCGATGACGGCGTCGAACTCCGGATTTTTATAGTGCGCGTCATTGTTTCCGCCGTCGGTGACATACATGTCAAGGAAGGTGATGGGATCGTTATAGTCGGCGATCCATCCGTGACGGGCGAACTGGAAGTCTCCGTTCTTTCTGGTATCAATGAATACGCCCCATTCCTGATTGGTGATGGTAACGGTGACGCCCAGCTCCGTCTGCCACATGTTCTGCAGCGCTTCGGCGATGGATCGATGCAGATCCATTGTATTATACATGTAATCCGCAATGGGGAAGCCCGCTCCGCCGGGATATCCCGCCTGAGCCAGCAAATCCCGCGCCTTGTCGCAATTTGCCTCGTAGTCCGCGGGATCGACGCTGTAGTAGTCGCCCCCCACCGCTCTGAAATCGTCGGCTCCGGGACCGGCGGCGTCGCTTACGCCGTTGGGTACATACCCGGTGGCGGGAACCTCTGCGGTGCCGGTGATCTGTTCAACGATATAATTTCTGTCGATCACCAGGGAAAACGCTTCTCTTACAAGGGGGTCGTCAAAGGGGGCCTTTTGCGTGTTGAAGATGACAGAGTAGGTGCCGAGATAGTCGGCGGGAACCAGCTCTCCCGACGCCAGAAGCGCCGGCGTCTCGTCGATGGGCGGGTTCTGCATATAGAGCAACTCGCCGCTTCTGTATGCCGCAAGCTTGGCGTTGTCATCATCCATCAAAGCATATTTGATGGAATCGGGACCCAGGTTTTCATAGTCGTAATACTGATCGTTTTTTACCATTCTTATGTAGGAGTTGTGCTCCCACTCAGTCATTTTGTACGGGCCGTTGCCGATATAGGTTGCCGGATCAAAGGTCCATTGGTCCCCGGCCTGTTCGATCATATCCTGGCGCACGGGGAATGTCGCCGGGAAAGCGCAGATCTCAAGAAAGTACGGGGTGGGAGTATTCAGCGTGATCTGTACGGTGGAATCATCGGGCGCCGTGATGCCCAGTTCGGAAGGATCTTTTTCGCCTGCCATGATTTCATTTGCGTTGACTACGGCGTCAATAATATAATTGTAGTCTGCCGCCGTATCCGGCGTAACAAGCCTTTGCCAGGCATAGACAAAATCTTTGGCGGTAACAGGCTCGCCGTCGGACCAGGCGATGTCGTCCCGCAGCTTGAAGGTGTAGACCAGGCCGTCCTCGCTGATTTCATAGCTCGCCGCCTGACCCTCCGTGAGGACGCCGTTTCCGTTTCCGTCATCCTTATACTTCATCAGGCCTTCAAACATGTGCCGGAGCATGTTGCTTCCGTCAACCGCGGTGTTCAATGCCGGATCGATGGTCGTCGGCTCTGAAGCGATATTGGCGGTCATCTCAAAGCCTCCGCCGGTTTCTTCTCCTCCGCCTCCGCCGCTGCCACCGCATGCCGCCAGTGTAAACACCAGACAGAACACGAGACTTAATACCAGAAATCTCTTTGTTTTCATATTATTTCTCTCCTCCTTTTTTTCCTGCCGTCAGGCAGGTCATGAAACGCTTTAAAAATGTTTTTATAATAAAGTGCAAGGCTTTACCGGATATCAGCAAAAAACCTTGCACTTTACTCTGATTATAAAAGGTGGCAGGCCGCGTAATGACCGTCGGAAAGCTCTCTGAATTCAGGAACTTCTTCCCTGCATCCTGCCATGGCGTACGGGCAGCGGGTATGGAATCTGCAGCCGGAGGGAGGGTTCATGGGACTGGGAATGTCTCCCTCCAATATGATCCTCTTTCTCGACCTGCTCTTCACAGGATCAGGTACCGGTATTGCGGATAAAAGCGTTTTCGTATACGGGTGCAGCGGATTTTTATTCAATTCACGGCTTTCCGCCAGCTCGACAAGATTTCCCAGATACATGACCCCGATCCTGTTGGAGATGTGTTTTACAACGGACAGATCATGAGCGATAAAAAGATAAGTGAGATTCAGCTCATGCTGCATATCCTCCAGCATATTCACGATCTGAGACTGAATGGATACATCCAGTGCGGAAATCGGCTCGTCACATACGATGAATTCCGGCTGTACGGCCAATGCTCTGGCAATTCCGATGCGCTGCTGCTGCCCGCCCGAGAACTCGTGGGGATAACGGTTGCAATGTTCGCTGTTCAATCCTACCTGCTCCATCAATCTCTGGATTTTTTCCAGTCTCTCCGCCTTGCCCGAGGCAAGCTTATGAATATCGATTGCTTCCCCTACAATATCGCCTACTGTTTTTCTGGGATCCAAGGAAGCGGACGGATCCTGGAAAATGATCTGCATCTTTCTCCTGTAAGGAAGCATCTTTTCCCGGGTGATATCCTTGCTTCTATAATATATTTTCCCGGCTGTCGGTTCATGCAACCGTAAAACGGTCCGCCCCAGAGTCGTTTTGCCGCATCCCGATTCACCGACAAGCCCAAGGGTTTCCCCTTCCCTGATATGGAAGCTGACGTCCTCCACAGCCTGAACGTTTTTGATCTTCATAAATCCCTCTCTGACGGGGAAATATTTCTTCAGATGTTCGATCCGGACAAGTACATTGTCATTCATTTGCAGCGCCCCCCCTTTCCTTTTCCAGCAGCCAGCAGGCGGAATAATGGCCGTCTCCCGTTTCAAAAAGCGGCGGTGTCTTTCTTAAGCATATCTTCATACAGTGACTGCATCGCGGGCCAAAGGGACATCCGGCGGGAGGGTTCAGCATATCCACCGGTGTTCCGGAAATGGGAATGAGCCTTTCATATTCCTCCGCATCGATTCTCGGCATGGACTCCAGCAGCCCCACGGTATAGGGATGCTCCGGCCGGTAGAAGATATCCTCTGCCGATCCCTTTTCAACGATATGGCCTGCATACATGACGGCGACCCTGTCACAGATTTCCGCCACCACGCCCAGGTTATGGGTGATGAGAATGATAGCCATTCCGGTCTTCTTCTGTATCTCCTTCATGAGCTCCAGGATCTGCGCCTGTATGGTGACGTCCAGCGCCGTGGTCGGTTCGTCCGCGATGAGCAGCTTCGGATCGCAGATCAGTCCCATTGCGATCATGACCCTCTGCCGCATTCCGCCCGAAAACTCATGGGGAAATTGCTTCATGCGTTTCTGAGGATTGTTGATCCCTACCAGCTCCAGCATCTCGATGGCTCTTTCCCACGCAGCCTTTTGGGATATCTTTTCATGAACGCGGATCGCCTCCACGAGCTGGTCTCCGATGGTATAAACCGGATTCAGGCAGGTCATGGGATTCTGAAAAATCATGCCGGCCTTCTTTCCCCTGAAATGCTGGCTCTGCTTTTTGTTATAGTCAAGAACGTTCTCGCCCTCAAAGAGGATGCTCCCCCCGATGATCCTGCCGGGGCTCTGGAGAAGTCCCATGATGGAATAGGCTTCGACGCTCTTTCCGCTGCCCGACTCCCCTACGATGCCCAGGACTTCTCCGTATTTGATGTCATATGAGATCCCGCCTACCGCCTTGACCTCTCCGGCAGGGGTAAAAAAGGAAACTCTCAGATCCTTTACCTCCAGCAATACTTCTTTTTCATCCTTTCCCTTCGTCATGCTCTCTCCCCCCTACTTCTTCAATCTCGGATCCAAGGCGTCACGCAGCCCGTCTCCGAACAGGTTCAGGGAAAGTATCATGACGCTTAAGATGAAAGAAGGAATAATCAATCGATAGGTATAGGTATACATACCGCTGAGCGCGGCAGCCGCCAGGGAGCCCAGGCTCGTCATCGGCGGTGCAACTCCCAGTCCAAGGAAGGAGAGGAAGGATTCCAGGAATATCGCGGTGGGAATCTCAAGAGAAGTGGTAACTATGATCTGTCCGATACAATTGGGCAGTAAATGTTTCTTTATGATCGTGCCGCTGGGAGCGCCCAGAGCCTTGGCCGCGGTAACAAATTCCTGCTCCTTCAGCATCAGCACCTGGCCGCGGATGATACGGGCCAGCCTCACCCAGTATATCAAACCGAAGGCGATAAAGATGGCCACCAGACTTGGCCCCAGTACGCCTAAGCTTTTTACGACGCCAATATTGCTTGTGTTAAAGGCATGCTGCAGCGGAGCCTTCAATACGGTAGACAACAGCAGAACGACGAGAATATCAGGTACGGTATAGACCAGCTCGGAAAAGCGCATCATGACGTCGTCCACTCTTCCTCCGAAGTATCCGGCAATGGCGCCGTATGTAAAGCCGATGACCAGAACGATGAGGCTGGCAACGACTCCAATGATCAGAGAAACCCTTGTTCCGAACATGGTCCTGACCAGAATGTCTCTGCCAAGGTTATCCGTTCCGAAAGGATGCTCCCAGCAAGGAGCAATATTTTCAGCCCCGCGTATCTGCTGGGTATAATCGTACGGGGAAAGGACCGGCCCCAGGAACGCAAAGAGTACGATCCCGATGATGATATAAAGCGCAACCATGGCTACCCGGTTCTGCTTCAATCTTCTCCAGGCGTCCTGCCAATAGGACATGCTTTCTTTCATCTCTATAAAATGAACTTTTTCTTCCTCGGTGGCGAGATGAAAATCGTCGGACAGAAATTCATTCAGGCTTTTTTTATTCTCCATATCAGCCGGACCTCCTGGATAAATCCACCCGGGGATCTACAAATTTATAGACGATATCCACAATCAGATTCATAAAAACAAGCAGAGCCGCCAGGAATATGGTAGTTCCCATGATGATGGGATAATCTCTGTTCAGGATGCTCTGTATAAAATACCTGCCTAAACCCGGTATGTTAAAGACAAACTCGACTACAAAGCCTCCGGTAAGCGTATATGCGATCAGCGGTCCAAGATAAGAGAGCACGGGAATCAGGGAATTTCTGAGAGCATGCTTAAAGATGATCAGCCACGGCGGAACACCTTTTGCTCTTGCCGTTCTGATGTATTCCTGATTGACGACATCCAGCATGGAGGATCTGGTGAGTCTGGCGATGTAACACATGGGATAGAATCCCAGAGAAAAGCACGGTAATAGGTAGCTCATCCAGCTGGAAAGGCCAACGATGGGCAGAAGTTTCCAGGTGACCCCAAATAAGATCATCAGGCTGGTTGCAATAACAAAGGTAGGCATGGAAATCCCCAGGGTCGTCAATACCCTCAGAAAGCTGTCCAGACCTTTTCCTCTGTGGTAGGCGGCAAGACAGCCGATTGGAATCCCGGCGATGATTGCCCACAGCAAGGCAAAAACACCGATTTTCGCCGAAACGGGGAACATGTCGGTGATGATGTCCAATACGGGACGGTTTTTTTGCATCTTAAAAGATACGCCCAGATCTCCATGGATAAAGTCAATAAGGTAGGTCTTAAGCTGAACCGGCAGCGGCTGGTCCAACCCATATTTGGCTTCGAGTGCTGCCAATACTTGAGCAGATGGTGATTTTTCACTGAGGAATGGTCCGCCGGGAACCAGATTCATAAGTAAAAAGGTGACGCTCGCTATCAGTAGTACTATTACAATAGCCTGGATGATACGCTCAATAACGTATTTCGCCATAACCTCACTCTCCGTCCAATTCATTTTTATCGGCCGAGTAGTAAATCACATGAGTTGACTTAATAATAT
>DATMXY010000596.1:0-4747 GCA_035561275.1 Anaerovoracaceae bacterium
AGACAGATGTTTAGATAGAGCCCCCTCTCCATATATAATTTAATAGAAATCATGACAAAACCGGCTAAAAGTGATATTGTATTTTAAGTTAACTATAGTATGAACGGGAGCGGCACTTAATTGAACATATTTGAACGTAACGCCAAAAAAGTAGTTGTGGCGGCTGTATTTGCCGCCGCTTTTTCATCCATATTTGTCAGGCTTATCGAAGCCCCGGCCGTGGTAATCGGATTTTACAGACTGACTTTTGCGCTTCCGTTTTTCGCGGCCGCCGCCTTTGGCTGGCATAGAAAAGAGCTCGGGAGCATAGCACTGAAGGACCTGGGCGGTTCGCTGCTGGCCGGTATATTTCTTGCGGCACACTTTTTTACCTGGTTTACTGCGTTGGAATATACTACAGTTGCCAGCGCAACCATCATCTGCATGATGCACCCGATTGTGATCCTTGTTATTACGGTACTGATCTTTAAGGAAAAGACCAATTTCAAAGCGGTAATGGGAGTGCTGACGGCCTTTGCCGGAGCCGCCGTCATCTCGGGCGGTGATTATACCTTGTCCAGGGAAGCGATTTTCGGAGACTTTATGGCTTTCCTGGGAGCGGTTTTTATTGCCCTGTATTTTCTCGCGGGCCGCAAATTCAGAAAAAATCTAAACAATACGGTTTATGTCTTTTTGGTGTTTGCAGGCTGCTGGGCGGTATTTGCCATCGGTATGCTTGCAAGCGGAGCTTCTTTTACAAATTATTCGGCTGCGGATTTTATGTGGATGCTGCTGATGACTTTGGTCTGCCAGATCGGGGCCCATGCCCTGTTTAACTGGAGTTTCGCTTATGTCTCGCCTCTGTATGTGGCCACGTTGGAAAACGGGGAAGCGCTCATCGCCTCAGCCCTTGCGGCTGTCATTTTTTCGGAAATACCGACCCTCTGGCAGTGGATCGGAGGAGCCGTCGCGATCTGCGGCATCCTGTACTACAATTACCACGAAACGAATCATTCAGAAAAATAATTTGGCAAATAAATGAAAGCTATCCGGGCTGTCTTTCGTCAAATAAGTACAAAGGAGGTGCGGGATGGGAGATTGTTTGACAGCAACGGATCAAAAAAAAGAGGATCTGGAATCGTGGATGAGGGATTACGGGACCAGCCTGCTTCGCTTGAGCTTTTTATATTTAAGAGATTTACACCTGGCAGAAGATGTCGTTCAAGAAACTATGTTAAAGGCATATTTTCGATATGATGATTTCAGAAGACAGTCTTCCGCGAAAACATGGCTCACCCGGATTGCGATCAATTTATGCAAGGACTGCCGGAGAAGCGCATGGTTTCAGAGGGTAAGCTGTGAGGACCTCATTGCTGAGATCGCAGGACCGGGGAAGGGGCCGGATCCTGGCGACGTAGTTGGTAATCAGGTTGAAAAAAAATATCAAAATCAAGATCTGCTTGCTGCGATCATGAGGCTTCCTTTAAAATACAAGGAAGTGATCCTGCTCTATTATTATCAGGGATTTTCCACAAAAGAAACAGCGGGGATCCTGTCTGTTCCCGAATCAACGGTTTCCACAAGATTGAGGAGGGCGAAGGCGGCTCTGAAGAGGGATTTGGGGGGATGGTCTTATGATTAAAAAAGCGATTGATGAGGGCCTGAGCAGGATTGAACTGGATGTATCCGGCCGATTGGAAATATGGAACAAAATCCAGGAGGCGGAACGTTCCGGAGTAAAAGGGTATATCACAAAAACCAGAACGCGCAAAACGCCGCTCCGTGTATTGATCGCTGTTTTGATATTGATCTTTGCCCTTTCCGCCCTTTGTGTCGCGGCGGAACTGCCGTCAAAACTGATGAACCTGTTTGAAACTGTGAATAAAAGGGTCGTCTACGACGGGATCGAAATGAGGATCGTCAGCGCAGTTGCCGACGACGATTCAATGATAATCCTTTACACCCTGAAGGATCTGGAGGGCGACCGCATTTCGGAATATACGTCAATTTATGATTTCAGCCTCTCAAGTGCAGCGACATTGGGGACCTATCCCGTGGACTATGATGCGGAAACGAAAACGGTTACCTTCTGCATGGCAGGGGATAACGGCAATGAAATGAAGGGCAGAAAATTAACGTTGTCGATTACTTCTTTCCTTGACGGGGCGCCTATGGAGCTGCGCGAAACAAAGCTCAGGCTTTATGATCTGCTGCAGGAACAGTTCAACGTCCACGGTGAGCCCGGTTTCAGGGATTATAATGCCGCGGAGGAAGACTCCTTCTGGAATGCACCCAATCAGAAAGGCTCCGATTTGAGGGAGAAGATCAAGGAAGAGGACCGCGTGCCGGTTCTCCTGGAAGGCTCCATGAATATAAGGATCCCGGGCGTAGATTGGGTGACCGTTACGAATATCGGCTATAAAGATGGCTGGCTGCATGTTCGGGTGAAATATGACGACGAAAGAGGTCAAATAAACCATGGCTACATCTGTTTGACCGATTCGGAGGGAAATGAACTTGACAACGCGATCCTGAACACGCCGCTTCCCGATGGCTGCGAGGAATTTATCATCGACGTCGGCAGTGAAGAAGAGCTGGCGGACGTTTATCTTGCGGGAGTTTTCACAAACTATGATTCGCTCAACACCGGAGAATGGGAAGCGACCTTTAAAGTCAAAGGAGTGGAAACAAAATCTTTTGCGTGCACAGTTGAAACGGATTCCGTAACGATAGACCGGATTGTCTTATCACCCCTGGGCGTCACTGTTTATGGAAAAGGGGAGCCGGACGATGATCCTGTTCAGATCCGTATGAAGGACGGAACCGATATCAAGTCGGAGGGGTTTAGCCGCTCGGGAGACGGGGAGACAGGCGAATTCGAATGCAAATATAAGTTCGCTGCGCCGCTGGATATCCAGGCGATTGACAGCATTGACCTTGCGGGTCAAACAGTAACCGTTCGGAATTGAAAGATCATTGCAAACGGGGAGGATGAAGGGGAGGCGGCCGACTCCCTCGTAACCATTATAGAGAGTAAATTTGGCGAAAAGTAGAAAAACAGGAAAAAGAGATGCGCGCAGCTTTGGGCGGATTGCTTCGAACGGCTATTGATTGCCGTTCAATATTATGTTAAATTGGTTATTAAGATCATCAGCAATGCGGACCGGCAGGCGAAAACCGGACAAGCCGGTTTCGGATCGCCTTACCGGACGCAGTAGAAATCTACAAATCAAAGCTTTGTGATTTCCTTGCATAAGTGCGCCAACAATTTGTTTTACAAATTGGGTGCGCTAGTAAAGGAGCGGCATATGTCATATAAAATTAAGCTCGATATCTTCGAAGGACCCTTTGATTTGCTCGTATATCTCATCGAAAACGCGAGGATGAGCGTCTATGATATTCAGGTGTCGGAGATCACGGATCAGTATATCAGATACATTGAAAGCATGAAGGCCCTTGACGTCAATCTGGCCACGGAATTCATAGTACTGGCGGCCGCCCTGATCGAAATCAAGTCGAAAATGCTGCTTCCGAGGATGAAAGCGGACGGAGACGGCTTCCTCGAGGAAGATCCCAGAGCGGAGCTTGTACAAAAGATCCTGGAATACAAGCGGTTCAAGGCGGCCGCCGAGCTTCTGGAGCTTCAGGAGGAGCAAACCCGGCGCATGTTCGAAAAACCGAAAGAGGATCTGGCTGAATATACGCGGGAAACAGACGAATATCTGAATCTGGACCTGAAGCAATTCGTCAAGGCATTCCATTTATTCCTCCAAAAGCGGAAGCGCATCGAAGAAATCAGGATGAATTACGCTCGTGTGGAACGCCAGAAGATAACCGTTGAAACGAAGATCGAATATATCAGGAACCTGTTCCGGTTCAAGGGCAGGAAGAAACTGAACTTCCGGGAGCTGCTTCCCCAGGGGAGCAATCGCTATGAAGTGATCCTGACCTTTGTCTCCATGCTGGAGATGATCCGGCAGAAAGCGGTCTCAGTCCGGCAGAATGTAAACTTCGGCGAGATCATCGTAAGCCTCAATGAAAAAGGCGGCAGCGGCGGCAGGGAAAAACCGGAAGAAGGAGAAAACGTATCATGACCAGCAAGAAGACCATAAAATCCGCCTTCGAATCAATGCTCTTCGTATGGGGCGAACCTCTGGATGTGAAGGTTGCCGCGGAAATATTCAATATCAGCTGGAAGGACGCCTATGATTATTTCAGGGAACTCCAGAGCGAATACGAGCAGGAGGGCAGGGGGATCCAGATCCGGGAAATAGATAAAAGTTTCCAGTTCTGTACCAATATAGAAAACAACGAATACATAGAACGGCTCTGCACGCCGGTTAAGGAAAAGCGGCTGTCCCAGTCCGCGCTGGAGGTGCTGGCCATCGTCGCCTACAAACAGCCCGTTACGAAGGGTGAAATTGAATCCATCCGCGGGATCAAGTGCGACAGGGTCATCGAAGGGCTTATGAAAAAGGATCTCATCGTGGAAGTCGGCAGGTCCTCCGGAATCGGAAGGCCGATCCTGTACGGCACGACGCCGGTATTTTTGAAAAATTTCGGTTTTAAGAACCTGAAAGATCTTCCGGACATCGACGACATCGGAAGCGTCGTCCGCGAGGAGGAAACGCCGGATCACCTCGATCTTCAGCAGATATCCATTGACTTCATAAAGGGTTGAACGGAACGGTAATTTTTTACCGGAAAGGACGAAACGGTATATGGCGCTATAATTATTAAGAATTATAGCGCCATATACCGTTTTCAA
>DATMXY010000597.1:0-5086 GCA_035561275.1 Anaerovoracaceae bacterium
GTTCAAGCCTGGGGAATACATTGCTGAAGAAAAGATTTCCGAATTGCTCAACTTCAGCCGCACGCCCATAAGAGAGGCGTTCCATCGGCTTTCCAACGACGGTCTTGTTCAGCTGACCCCCCAAAAAAGCGCCCGCGTTTCTATTTTCAGTGACAAAGATATACAAGAAATCGGTATTGTTCGGCTTTCACAAGATATGATGTCTGCCAGGCTTGCCATTTATTACGGAAGCCTGGCAGGATATTTAAGCTTGAATCCGATTATTGAAAAATGCGAAACTGCACATAAAAATAACAACCTCCGCGACAGGGTCAAAGCCGATATGGAATTTCATATGCAGA
Organism: Anaerovoracaceae bacterium; assembly: GCA_035561275.1. Classification (GTDB taxonomy): domain Bacteria; phylum Bacillota; class Clostridia; order Peptostreptococcales; family Anaerovoracaceae; genus Anoxybacterium. The sequence continues at coordinate 342 of DATMXY010000597.1, forward strand.
TTACGAAAATCGGAGGAAACGCACACCTGATCAGGCACCAGGAGAATCTCTTTCATCAGGTTTACCTGATTCAGTATCAGCTTGCCGAGCGAATCGGCTTGGAAAATACAGCGGTACAGATCCACCAGCACAGAGATATGGTTCAGGCGCTGATGGACCATGATATTAATAAGGCCTGCCGTATCATCGCCAGCCATTTAAAGGAATTCTATATGCTGGATCCCTTGTTTGTTTCACAATTTGAAGCTTGAACAGCGGCATCTGTAATAGATCTTATACTCTGACATTGACCTTATACCCTGACGTCCAGCTCCTGCATGATCCGGCTTTCCCCGTTTTCCAGCAATACAAGTCCGGACTCTCTCAATGCTCCGGCCATTCCTGCCGAGCTGTACATGTTCATCTTTGTATCTACGCTGCCCAAATAGATCGCCCCGACATTTTTATCGGTCAAAGCAGCCAGCCGGCTTACGCCCTGCTCGTCGTGGTACCAGATTTTTAAATGGTTGAAGATTGAATCGTTTTCATCGATCCAGCCGTTACCGTCCTCGTCATATTCAGCCAGCTCCGCGTATCCGTGGTCCGTCTTCGGTCCGAAAAGCTCTCTTCCGTCGTCGACAGCGCCATTGCCGTTTAGGTCCAATGCCAGGTAACCGCTGTTTGCATTGAGCATCTGAAGGGTATCCCTATCCCCGTCAAAGTCAATATCGAAGGTCATGGTTCTGTCTCGGAAGGAAGCGACGCTTCCGCCGAAATTGATCACCAGTGGATCCTTCAGGGCGTCGCCGGCTCTGAGCTCGAAGCTGCTGTACCGCACGATTTCCTGATCGATGTTGAAATTAAGGTTCAGGCTGATCTCTCTTCCGTCGGCCGTCTTTACGACTCCCTCGGCGGAAAAGGATACCCTGCTTCTTTCAATTTGAATTTCACTTCGGTTGTAGATCAGGCCGAAGCCCGTGCCGATCTGCCGGTCTCCGGAGAAGGAAACCAGCTTCAGGTTTCCCAGCGCCTGACCGCTATTGTTGTATCCCCCGGAAACCAGCTTTACTCTGGGGACTTGGAGCTTTACTTTTTTGCCCGTCAGCCGGGTGAGCATCAGCTCAATCAGGCTGAGTTTCAATTCCTCCTCGCTGGCGGGTAAACCCGCTTCCTCCGCTCCCGTTTGGGAGATCTGTGAAGAAAGAGAAGAGCTTACCTTAACCGCTTGCTGAGAAAAATCCTGAATATCGACGGCCGCGGCTGTATTTAAATCCCCCTGGCCGATCCAGAAGTTCAGGCTCTCCTCAATGCTTGAGACTGATCTGATTTGACTGCTTCCCTGCAAATTCAGGTTTGAACTTTCGATTCTCATTAGATAATCCTCCTTCTGGAGGCATAAAGAACTACAAACATTATATCGGCAGCAAGGCGGAAAATATTAGCTTATTTGCAGCGGGCCAGCAGCGCTTCCCATTTTTCATCCACGAATTTTTGAGCTTCCTCAAGCATCCATTCGTTTCCCGGCTTGAACAGATGTCTGAACCTTCCCTGTTTTTTCAGGTACTCTGTGACCGGCAGCTTCTTCTTCGGCTCATAATTGAGCTTCCAGACGCCGTGTTCCACTTCGAAGAGCGGCCAGACACAGGTGTCCACGGCCAGTTTGCAGATTTCCGCCAGATCCTCCGCCTCATATCTCCAGCCTCTGGGACACGGGGACATGATGTTGAGGAACGCGGGTCCTTCCGTATAGAGGGCCTTTTCCGCCTTCTCGTGCAGATCTTTGAAATTGCCGATGAAGGTCGTCTGGGCGACGTAAGGAATATTATGGGCGGCGAGGATCGCCGTCAGGTCCTTCTTATTCTGCGGTTTTCCCGGGATCACGGTTCCCGCCGGCGTCGTGGTGGCGTCCGTGAACCGCGGCGTGGAAGAAGACCGCTGGATCCCCGTGTTCATATATGCTTCGTTGTCATAGCAGACATAGACCATGTCGTGGCCGCGCTCCATGGCGCCTGAAAGGGATTGGAGGCCTATGTCATAGGTGCCGCCGTCTCCGCCGAAAGCGATGAATTTAAAGTTGTCGTCGATCTTTCCCTTTTTCTTCAGCACCCGGTAAGCGGCTTCCACTCCGCCCGCCGTGGCTCCGGCGTTTTCAAAAGCGGTATGGATATAGCTGTCCTGCCATGCCGTATAGGGGTAAAGGTAGGAGGATACCTCCAGGCAGCTTGTAGCGACTGCGGCAACCGCCTTATCCTCCGGTTTCAGCGCCCTCAGCACGCCGCGCACGGCGACGGCCGCGCCGCAGCCCGCGCAGAGACGGTGGCCTCCGGCAAAGCGCTCCGGCTTATTTACCTGTTCTTTCAGATTGTACGCCATTTATCTGTCACCTCCCTGTTCCCGCTGGCCGATATGGCGATAGAGCTCGCCGGTGTTTCCTGTTTCGGCAATCTCAAACAGCTGGCCGAAGATCATTTTGAAATCATCCACGGTAATATCGCGGCCACCGAGACCGTATACATAATTGACGGCCTTCGGACGGCTTTCCAGATCATACAGCGCGGAACGCACCTCGGCGAACAGCGGGCCTCCGCAGGCGGAAAAACTCTCCGCTCTGTCCATTACCGCAGCGGCCTTTACTCCGGACATGGCTGCCGCCAGCTCTTCCATGGGGAACGGGCGGAACACGCGCACCTTGATGAGTCCAACCTTCTTCCCTTCCCCGCGCAGCTGACGAACCGCCTCCTTGGCGGTTCCCGCGGCGGATCCGATGAGGACCAGGGCGGCTTCCGCGTCGTCCATTTCGTATGCTTCAAAGAAACCGTAGCTTCTGCCGGAAATTTCTTTAAATTTCTTTCCCACGTCAAGGATCACGGCTTTGGCGTTTTTCATCGCCTCCGCTTGCTGTTTCTTATGTTCCATATAATAGTTTGACACGTCGTAAGGGCCGACAGCCAAAGGATTCCCTTTTTTCAATAAGTAATTTTCGGGGTCGTATTCCCCTACAAAGCGCTTCACGGCCTCGTCTTCCAGCAGTTCTATGTTTTCCACCCCGTGGCTGGTGATAAACCCATCCTGGCATACCATCACCGGCAGGCGGACCGCTTTGCTCTCCCCGATGGGCATCGCCTGGATGAAGTTGTCATACGCCTCCTGGTTCGTTTCGGAATAGATCTGGATCCAGCCGCTGTCCCTGGCGCCCATGGAATCGGAATGGTCGCAGTTGATATTGATGGGTCCGGTCAGAGCCCTGTTCACGAGAGCCATGGTGACGGGCTGCCGCGCCGAAGCGGTAACGTAGAGCATCTCCCACATAAGGGCCATACCGGCGGATGACGTGGCCGTAATGGCTCTTCCTCCCGCAGCCTCGGCTGCCAGACATGTGGTCATGGCGCTGTGCTCCGATTCTACGGCCACAAATTCCGTATCGACTTCGCCATTTGCCACATAGGAGGCAAAGTACTGGGGGATTTCCGTGGACGGAGTGATGGGAAAAGCGCCCATGACGTCGGGGTTGATCTGTTTCATAGCGTAAGCAACGGCTTCATTGCCGGACATCCTGTTTCTGATCCCCATCACGCGCCCTCCTTTTCAAAGGATATTGCCTTGGTGGGGCAGACCTTGTAACAGACTCCGCAGCCCTTGCAATGCATAAAGTCAAAGTCCAGACGCTTTCCGTCCTTTACCGGAATCGAGCTGTCCGGGCAGTATGGGATGCAGAGCATGCAGTGGCTGCATTTCTCTTCATGAAAAACCGGAATCATCGTTCTCCATTCTCCGGTATTTACGAGGGCGGAGGTGCCGCCTTCATAGATTTCTCCGCCTTCGGTCATTTCCTGCCATGAGGTGGATTCGTTGATTTCGCTCGCTTTTTTTATCATCCGGCGCAAACCTCCTCCAGTGATTTCTTGATCGCCCGCATATTACCTTCCACTACGGTCGGTTTGGAAGCGAATTTGTGTCGGAAGGATTCTTCCATATTCCTGATAAACTGTTCCGAATCGACGATGTTGCTTACCTTTACGGCTGCCGCAAGCATCGGGGTGTTCGGGTAATACCTTCCGATGGTCTCTTCGGAGATCCTTCTGGCGTCGATGGTGTAAATCTCTCCCTGCCAGCCTCTGAGCCGAGGCCTGAGTTCGCCGGGAGTTTTTTCACTGTTGATGATGACCGCGCCGTTCTCCTTCAATCCTTTTGTTACGTCCACCGATGTGAGCAGGGTCTCGTCGACGACGATGACGTAATCCGGATTGTAAATATTGGAATGTACGGAGCAGCGCTCATTGCTGATCCTGTTGTAAGCGGTGATAGGCGCGCCCATGCGTTCCGGGCCGTATTCCGGAAAGCCCTGGACGTGCTTGCCGAAGCTGAACGCCACGTCTGCCAGCAGCAGACATGCTGTCTTGGCACCCTGGCCGCCACGGCCGTGCCATCGGATTTCCACGATATCTTTCATCATTTTTTACCTCCTTTTTGTGCAGTCGAAATCAACAAGGCGAAGATTGAGATTTCGGAGGTTTTCAACGAATTAAAAAAGCTTCCGTCCTGCAAAGGACGAAAGCTTATAAATAAACTATCGCTGTACCACCTATTACTGCATACCAACATACGCGTTCCCTATAACGGGGGAAAACCGTCATAACCTACTAACATTTCGGCCTGCGACTCAGGAGTGATTTTCGGATATTTCTCTACTGGTATCGGGCTCCCACCGTCCCCGAATCGCTGTGACGTTTGAAAAATACTTACTCTCTCCATCACGGTCTTTATTG
>DATMXY010000598.1:0-4957 GCA_035561275.1 Anaerovoracaceae bacterium
CCTATAAGGAGGAAAGAAATGAAGAAGATTGCACTGGTAATGACATTGCTTATGTTGATGCTCAGCTTTGCAGGCTGCGGCGGAAATGAAGCAACATCACCGGGATCGGGCAATGCTGAAAGCGAAAGCCGCACTGACTTAAACCTCAGAAGCTCTATTCAGCTTCAAACGTCAGATCCATCACAAACTCGTGCCCAGCAAAATATTATTGTTCTCGACCAGGTTTATGAAGGTCTTTATAAACTGAATGAGGCCAAAGGCGGATATGAGCTGGCAGTGGCAAAATCCTGCGATATCAGCGATGACGGCCTGGTTTATACGTTCAAGATTCGGGATGGCCTCAAGTTCCATAATGGTGATCCTGTAAAGGCTTCCGATGTTGTGTTCAGCTACGAAAAGTATATGTCAGGCACAATGTTCGACGCCTACACGAATATGATCAAATCCGTTGAGGCTCCTGATGACAGCACGGCAGTAATTACTTTGAACGTGCCTTATTCACCAATCGCTCACACATTCCACACCGTCAAAATATTCAGCGAAAAAGAAGTATCATCACAGGGAGACGGGTTCGGAACAAAGGTTGCGCTTGCCGGAACAGGGCCTTACATGCTCGATACCTATGATCCGGCGATAAAAGTAACTCTGAAAGCGTTCCCTGACTATTGGCAGGGCGAGACACCAATCGAAACAGTAAACTTCATTACGATTCTGGACGATGCGGCAGCTCTGATTGCCTTCCAAAACGGCGAGTTGGACTGGCTTCCGGTTCCGATGGCCGACTGGGACAGCATTGCATCAAGTGATCAATTCAATACAGAAATCATCCAAGGAAACTGGTCTGAGGTCATGGCCGTCAACTATCAGAGAAACGAAGTCCTCGGGAACCAGAAGGTTCGTGAAGCAATTGCCCATGCTATCGACAGGGATGCTATGAATATGGCTACCTTCGAGGGATACGGCACACCGACCTGGGACTATATGCCTGTCAAATATGTAACGGCAACTCCAACCGAATACACGAAATATGAATATGATCCCGAATTATCCAAGAAGCTGCTTACGGAAGCAGGATATCCGGATGGCGTTGACATTGGAAATATCCTGACTTATGCACCTGTCCACGATAAAACCGCTCAGGTTTTACAGGCCAATTTAGCGGAAGTCGGTATCAAAGCGGGCGTACAGGTTCTGGAAAGTTCCGTTGCGATCGACAAAATGAATGTCCAGGATTTTGACATCTGTATCTTCGCCGATTACGGCAACTATGATTTCAATAACTTCAGACAGCAGGCGGACAGCAGATCCAAAGGCATGTACATGGTCAAGTATGAAGGCGACGTATTTGATTGGAAGCATTTTGACGAGTTGTGCGACCAAGGCGCTGCGATAACAGATGTCAATGAGAGAAAAGCAATCTATACGGAGCTTTATGACGCAATCATGAAGTCCGCAACCCTTTATCCGGTATTACATAGTCCGGTTGCCAACGCCTGGGTAAAAGACCTGAAGGTTATCAACTCTCCGTCTTATTACAGTCTCTACGGGTGGGAATGGGAGAATGCTCAGTAAAAGGATTGAAAATCTGCAGAATGGAAAGGCATTAAGACTGATTAAGTAATCCATCTCATAAGTATGGCCCTTTGCAACTCCTCTATAACTGCGGAGGGTCATACTTCACAAAACATTTGCCAGACCTTCGGAAGGAGCACAAAATGTACAAATTTGTCATCAAAAGGGTTTTATTTCTGATCCCCACCGTGCTTGGCGTGATACTGATTATCTACTTTGTAATGGCGCTGACACCCGGTGATCCGGGAAGAGCGATCCTGGGTGTCAACGCGCTGCAGGTGCATGTGGACGAACTGAACCACCAGCTGGGATTTGACCGCCCGTTCATACAAAGATTTTTTTTATACTTGTATAACGCAGTCGTCAATCAGGATTTTGGCACCTCGTATTTTACGAAGCTTCCTGTTTTTGAGGAAATATGGCCAAGATTCTTTGTAACGATCAAACTCGCACTGATCGGCGTGTTTCTCTCGACTGTCATCGGAGTGCCTCTTGGCATTTATGCCGCTGTTAAACAGTATTCCCTTTGGGATACCATCCCAACGACCTTCGCATTTTTCCTTGCCGCAATTCCAGGCTTTGTTGTTGGCATGGTGCTTCTCATGATATTTTCCCTGAAGCTCAACTGGCTGCCGTCTTATGGACTAGGAGGAGTAGAATATTATATCATGCCTGCGATAACCGCATCGGCCCCGATGGCCGCATATAACTTGCGATTTACGAAATCATCCATGCTGGAAGAGATCCGGCAGGATTATGTAAGAACAGCCAGAGCAAAAGGCGTTGCCGAAAGAACCGTTATCTGGAAACATGCTCTGAAAAACGCGATGCTGCCTGTTATAACAACAATAGGACTGAATTTCGGCGTATTGATCTGCGGCGCCATCGTCGCGGAGAAGCTGTTTTCCTTGCCGGGGATCGGAACGTTGATCATTGACCGTATTGCTACAAAGGATGAACCGATCATCCTTGCAGGGGTAATATTGATATCCATCGCCTTTACGATCATCATGCTGATCGTAGATATCCTGTATGCCTATATCGATCCGCGCATTAAGGCGAAATATGTGAAACTGAGAGGGTAGTGTTATGAGTGAAAGCAACATATACAAAGCAGAACAAGACCCTGTCGTTTTTAAAAGGCAAGGACAGGGAAAAGAAATCTGGCGCAACTTCAAGAAAGATAAAGGCGCCGTATTCGGACTGGTTTTAGCGATCATATTTATACTGGTCATTCTCTTTGCGGATTTTATCTGCCCGTATGATACGGCAATCAAACAGGATGTTATGAACAAGCTGAGCGGCCCGTCGGTGGAGCATTGGTTCGGTACCGATACATATGGAAGAGATGTGCTGGCGAGAATCGTTCACGGCGCCAGGACCTCACTGAGCATCGCTATGATTGCAACTCTTACGTCCTGCATCTTTGGCGGCGGGCTGGGCGCCATCGCAGGGTACTATGGAGGAAAAATAGACAGCCTGATCATGAGGAGTCTTGATATATTCATGTCCGTTCCGGACCTCTTATTCACCATGGCCGTAGTTGCCGCCCTCGGCGCAGGCTATATCAATCTGCTGATCGCACTGACGCTGACCTTCTTCACGAACTATGTGCGCCTGGTGCGGTCACAGGTTTTGACCGTTGCGGAAAAAGAGTATGTGGAAGCGGCCAGAGCAGGCGGAGCAAGCGACGCCAGGATCATTATAACCCATATCATACCGAACTCAATGGGAGTTATCATCGTTAACTTTACCCTCAACATTGCAAAGATCATCATCTACGAAGCAACCTTAAGCTTCCTGGGCCTTGGAATGCCGCCTCCTGCACCGGAGTGGGGCCTGATGCTGAATGAAGCCCGTCAGTATATGCGTACCGACCCGACTTTGACGCTCTTTCCGGCCGCCGCCATCGTTTTATCGGGGCTTGCCATCAATTTTATCGGCGACGGTCTGCGCAATGCACTGGATCCTCATTTAAAATCTTAAGATGTGCCGGCAGGGAAAGGATGAAAACTATGAGTGAGAAAGTACTGGATATAAAAGATTTAAATATCATCTATAAAACTGATTTGGAAACGGTGCATGCTGTCAACGGAATCAATCTGAAGCTGAATAAAGGGGAATCTCTTGGCATCGTCGGAGAAACCGGCGCCGGAAAGACTACAACCGCCCTGTCCATTCTGCGTTTGCTGCCGGAAAGGACCGGTATCATCAAGAAAGGCTCCATCGAATTTCAAGGAAAAGATCTCCTCACCCTTTCAGAAAACGAGATGCGTGAGATCCGGGGCGCGAAAATCGCCATGGTATTTCAGGATCCGATGACAAGCCTGAACCCGGTCCTCACCGTCGGCGAGCAGATCGGGGAAGCGTTACGGGTACATAATTACGGAGATAATTCCAAGGAAGCGATTGAAAAGCGTATCGAGGAAACCCTCTCTCTGGTAGGGATCCAGCCTTCCAGAAAAATAGAATATCCGCACCAGTTTTCCGGCGGAATGAAGCAGCGCGTTGTCATTGCCATGGCGCTGGCCCTGGAACCCGATCTGCTGATTGCAGACGAACCGACAACCGCTCTGGATGTAACCATTCAGGCCCAGGTCCTTCTGATGATCCGGAACCTGAGAGACCGTCTGGGAACTTCCATGATCATGATTACCCACGACCTTGGTATCGTTGCGCAGACCTGTGACATCGTAGCGGTCATGTACGCCGGAGAGTTTATTGAAACCGGAACGGCCGAAGATATCTTCCTCGGAAAGCGGCACCATCCTTATACGATGGGACTTTTCGGTTCCATTCCGGACCTGCGTTCCAAGACAGACCGGCTGAAGCCGATTCCCGGATTGATGCCGGACCCGACCGATTTGCCTGTCGGCTGCAATTTTTCGCCAAGATGTTCCCATTGTATGGACATCTGCAAAAAGCAGAAGCCCGGATTTGCTGTTGACGGAACTCATGTGATCAGCTGTCATCTGTTTACTTCAGAGACTGCAAATATGGATAAGGAGGGGCAGGATTGATGGCAGAAAATACGAAAACCCCGTTAATTGAAACCGTAGACTTATGCAAGAAATTCAAACTGCGCGGCGGAGCCCTGCTTCATGCTGTGGACGGTGTCAATCTTAAGATCGATCAAGGCAAGACCCTCGGCGTCGTAGGGGAGTCCGGATGCGGAAAAAGCACCCTGGGGCGAACGATCCTTCAGCTGATCGCGCCCACCGGCGGCGATGTACTTTTCGAAGGGAAAAGTATTACCAGGCTGGGCAGACGTCAGATGAGAACGATGAGGCAGGATCTGCAGATCATATTCCAGGATCCCTACGCCAGTGTGGATCCCCGAAAATCCGTCATTGAGATCATCGCCGAGTATATGATTATACATAAG
>DATMXY010000599.1:0-5453 GCA_035561275.1 Anaerovoracaceae bacterium
ATATTTTGGCGAAGGGATAGGAACAATGTCGTATAAGGTCGGAATCATAACCGCAAGCGACAAGGGCTCCGCGGGAGCGAGGGAAGATCTCAGCGGACCGGCAATTGCGGACATATTGTCAAAATACACTGCTTTTCATGTTGAAAAAACAGTGATCCTTCCGGATGAAAAAAACCTGCTTGCGGATATGATGCGCCAAATGGCGGACACAGACCGTCTGGACCTTGTCCTGACTACGGGGGGAACCGGATTTTCCAAGCGGGACAGCACTCCGGAAGCCACGCTGGAGGTAATTGAAAGGCGTACGCCGGGAATACCGGAAGCGATGCGATACGTTTCTCTGCAGATCACTCCCAGGGGAATGCTGTCCCGGGCCGAGGCCGGAATTCGCGGAAACACGCTGATCGTCAATCTTCCCGGCAGCCCGAAGTCCATCAGGGAAACGCTGGAGTACATCCTGCCTGCCGTCGAGCACGGCCTGGATATGCTTCAGGGAAACGACGCGGAATGCGCCCGCCCATAATCAATAAAACCCGCCGGCCGGCTTCCAACCAGAGCACTGTCAAGCGGGTTTTTCTTTTGATCCTTAAATAAAGCGCCTGACGGGTGTGTTCCCTTGGAGCACATCCCATCACGGCGCTATTCTTTATCTGTCTTCTCTGAAATATGGGACGCTCAGGTCCGCGGGGCCCATGTCTTCCTTCCTGTTTTTCCGCGTGCTGATAATTACGATGAGGATGGTGGCCGCATAGGGTATCATGTCCACAAGATACTGGGAAACGTGGATCCCCATACTTTGAAGACGGAAGCCCAGAATGTTCAGGCCGCCGAAAAGGAACGACCCGATGAGCGCCTTTGACGGTTTCCAGGACGCAAAGATGACCAGTGCCACCGCGATCCAGCCGCGGCCGGCCACTACGTTTTCCTGCCAGACAGGAATGGTGACCAGGGACATATAAGCTCCGCCCAGCCCGCATAGCGCTCCGCCCAATATGATATGGATATATTTATAGAGGTTGACGGGGATGCCGGAAGCGTCCGCCGCCGCCGCATTTTCCCCCACGGCTTTCAGGTTCAGTCCCTTCTTTGTCTTCCACAGATAAATAGAGGCGCAGAGGGTGATAAGATAACCGCAATAAATGAAGATATCCTGCCTGAAAAAAGTCGGCCCGATCACGGGGATGCTGCTGAGCAGAGGAATATCCAGCGTCGCGAAAACGGACTTGACGGCAGCCGGCGCAGGCACTCCCATGAAGCTCTTGCCGACAAAGCTGGCAAATCCGGTCCCGAATATGGTCAGGGTCAGCCCTGTGACGACCTGATTGGCGCGCAGGGCCACCGTAAGAATCGCGTAAACCGCCGATCCCGCGGCTCCGGCTCCGATGGCGCCGAGTACCGCCAGGAAAGGATTTCCCGTCCAAAGTCCGACGGCAAAGCCCATAACGGCTCCCATGAGCATCATGCCTTCCACTCCCAGATTCAGGTTGCCCGCCTTTTCTGTGATCAGCTCGCCCAGGGTGGCGAATAGCAGGGGGGTTCCGGCGATTACAGCCGCCGCTAAAAATGCAGTCATTTTGCCGCCTCCTCTCCGCCCGGCTGATGTCCGGGATTTTTTCCGCCAAGCCTGCGGTTGAAGGATAACCGGTATTGCAGGAAAAATTCGCTGCCCAGCACGAAGAACAGGATGATCCCCTGGATCATATCCGCCACGGAGGCCGGAACAGACAATGCGATCTGAAGGTAGGCGCCGCCCTGCAGCAGAATGGCAAAGGCGACGCAGGTAACCAGAATGAACGGCGCCGACAGCCTTCCCAGCCAGGTGGTGATGATGGCGGTAAAGCCGTAACCTCCGGATATCGCCGAGGTCAGGGTGTGCTCGATGGCTGAAGCCTGGATCATTCCCGTCAGGCCGCAAAGCCCTCCCGAAATCAGCATGGATGTGATGATGACGGTTTTTATGTTCATTCCCGCGTAGCGCGCGGTTTCAATGCTTTCCCCTACGACGGTGATCTCGAATCCTTTCTTTGTATGGTTGATAAAAACATCCGTCAACACCACAAAGAGAAGGGCGATGATCCAGCCGATATGCACGCCGAACAGGGAGGGAAGCACGGCGTTGGGTCCAAAGTTCTCAATTTTCGGAAAACCCTGAGACGCCGGATCCTTCCACGGCCCGTACTGCAGGTAGGTGACCCACTTGATGGCGATATAGTTCAGCATTAATGTAAAGATCGTTTCATTGGTACCGAATCTCGCCTTGAAGAAGGCGGGGATAAAAGCCCAGATCCCTCCGAATATCACGGCCGCGGCCGCCATAGCAAGCAGCGCGGCGGGCGTCGGCAGGGAATCCGGTATGTTCAGGGCGACGAGGGACGCCCCGAAAGCGCCCATCATGATCTGGCCCTCGCCTCCGATATTCCAGAATTTCATCTTGAAAGCCACCAGGATGCCAAGGGACGTGATCAGCAGGGGCACCGCTTTGACAATGGTCTGCTGGATCCTCAGCTCCGTGCCCACGGCGCCCAGCACGATCTCCCGGAAAACGACAATGGGGTTATACCCCAGGATCAGGATCACAAGTCCTGCGCAAATAATGGAAAAAACGACGGCGGCGGTCCTGATCAGTATCTCCTGCCGCCTTGGCAATTCGGGTCGTTTGGTTAACTTCATCATGATGCGCCTGCCTCCTGTCCCAGACTGCCGCCGGTCATGAGCAGCCCGATATCTTCCTTTGTAACTTTCGACGGATCGACGATGCCGGTAACGCGCCCGCTACACAGGACCATGATCCTGTCGCACAGGTCCATGAGCACGTCCAGGTCTTCCCCGACAAACAGCACGCCTACGCCGTTTTCCTTCTGTTCGTTGAGCAGGTCGTAAATTTTATAGGACGCCCCGATGTCCAGGCCCCTCACCGGATAAGCGGTAATGAGCACCTTTGGATTGGAGTCGATTTCCCTTCCAAGGAGCACCTTCTGAATATTGCCTCCCGAGAGCTTCCTGACAGGATAGTAAATACCCGGAGTCTGGATGTCGAGCCTTTTTACGATTTTTTCCGCCTTTTCCGTGCACTCGGCACGCTTCAGGAAAATGCCGGGCTGGTTCTGATAGTCCTTCAGGACGATGTTATGGACAATGTCCATGGATCCGACCAGGCCCATTCCCAGACGGTCTTCCGGGATGAACCCCATGCGGATCCCAAGGCGTATAATGTCTCGCGGCGTTTTCCCGACGATATTGCCTCCTTCAAAGAAGATCCTTCCCTTGTCGGTACGGATCAGGCCGGCAATGGTCTCGCATAGCTCTTTCTGGCCGCTTCCGGCAACGCCGGCGACGCCCAGGATCTCCCCGCCGAAAAGCGTAAAGCTCACGTCTTCCAGCGCAAGCTTTTTATCCTTGTCAATGATATGGATACCGTCAACTTCCAGCAGTGGCTTTTGGTTTCCGGTTATTTTCTTTTCAATGGCCAGGTCCACCTTTTTGCCCACCATCATCTCGATGAGGTTTGACATTGCGACCCCGGCGGTTTCCACAGTGGCGACGGACCGGCCCCTTCTCAGGACGGTGATCCTGTCGCTGATCTCCATGACCTCGTTCAGTTTATGGGTGATGATGACCACGGCGCAGCCCTGGTCCCTCATATTCCTGATGATCCGGAAAAGTTTCCTGATTTCCTGCGGCGTCAGCACCGCGGTGGGCTCATCCATGATCAGGATCTTCGCGCCCCGGTACAGGACCTTTATGATCTCCAGAGTCTGCTTTTCGCCCACGGACATTTCGTAAACCTTTTTGTCCGGGTTGATGTCAAGGCCGTATTGATCCGATATGGCTTTTACTTTTTTTGAAAGCTCTCTGCTTTTTGTAAAGAAGCCGCCCTTCTGGCCCAATACGATGTTTTCCTTTGCAGTCAGCACATCCACCAATTTGAAATGCTGGTGGATCATTCCGATCCCCAGCGCGATGGATTCCTTTGGCGATGTAAAGCGAACTTCCTGTCCCCGTATAAAAACAGAACCGCTGTCGGGGCTGTAGATCCCCGACAGCATATTCATCAAAGTGCTCTTGCCGGCGCCGTTCTCCCCGAGGAGCGCATGTACTTCGCCGTTATATACAGTTAAGTTCACATCATCGTTGGCTTTGATCGATCCAAAGGCTTTTGAAATATTCTCCATTTGAATTGCAATGTTTGATTGCATGGAAGCCCTCCGATGTTTTTATTGTGTTCTTACTTCGCTTCCCGCATCGTATTATTGAGCTGCAGTTGCGCCTTCCACAAGATAATTGATGCTCCAGATGCCCGCCCTGTCAAGGGTTGTTCCTTCCGGAACAACGATATTTCCTTTGTTGTCTTTGATCGGTCCTACGAAGATCGGGAACTGACCCGCTTCGATCTTGGCCTGTGTTTCTTCAACCTGAGCCTTTACATCAGCGGGAACGAGGTCGGACAGTTCCGCAAGTCCCACATAACCATCCACCATGTTGCCGTAATAGCTTTCCGGTTTCCATGTGCCGTCCAGGATCGCCTGCACCGTCTTGATGTAGAATACTTCATGATGCCAGATGGGGGCGGTCAGGAAGGCTCCCGGAGCCGCATTTCTGCTGTCCATGTTGTATCCGATGGCATAAGCGCCGGCTTCTTCCGCCGCGATCTGGGGTCCGGTGGTGTCACAGTGCTGCTCGAGAACGTCGCAGCCCTGATCCAGCAGGGCTTCCGCAGCGGCCTTTTCCTTTGCCGCGTCGACCCATGCGCCTGTATAAACAACTTTTACCTCGACATTAGAATTAACCGATCTTGCGCCAAGGGTGAAGGCGTTGATTCCGATCAGCAATTCTGTGTAGTCAAAAGCTGCCACATATCCGATCTTGTTTGTCTTGGTCATCAGTCCGGCGACTATTCCGGCCAGATATCTGGGTTCTTCCATGGCTCCGAAATAATTGCCGAAATTGCTATCGTTCATCTTGTTGCCTGAGAAGTGGACGAAATCGACATCCGGATATTCGCCTGCCAGCTCTTCAAGAGCGTCCATATATCCGAAGCTTGTCCCGACGATAAGTTTTGCGCCCTGGTCGATCATATTGATGGCGGCGCTTTTTACTGCCTGCTTATCTTCCGCGATGTTCTCTGCCGTCAGTGTTTTGACTTTTCCCTGGAAGTAGTCCACCATGGCCTGTCTGCCTCTGTCCTGCGCTTCCGAGAAACCGCCGTCTGTTGCTGGTCCGATATAAATAAAACCGACGGTGATTTCCGGTTCGCCTGTCGCTGCGGAATCATCGCCTTCCTCTGTTGTTGCACCACCGCCGCCGCCGCAGCCAACCAGTGACGACATTACGAGGGTGAGCACAAGAATCAATGCCAATAACTTTTTCATAACTTCTCTTTCTCCTCCGTGTTTTTTATTCAATTTAAAGTAATTAAGTGATGATCTATTATAACCTTGTCCCCTCCCCTTAGT
>DATMXY010000600.1:0-6304 GCA_035561275.1 Anaerovoracaceae bacterium
TAATTTACCTTTCAAATCGATTAGGAGAAGAAATTATGGATGATTACCGATACGTGGGAAAGAACATCGAAAGAAAAGACGCTTTGGAAAAAGTAACCGGGACAGCAGTATTCGGCGCTGATATCAACTTGCCGCGTCAATTGTATGCTGCGATATGCCGGTCGCCCTGGGCTCATGCAAAAATAGTCAGCATCGATATTTCCGAAGTGGAAAACCTGCCCGGCGTAAAAGTAGTATTAACAGGGAAAGATAATTTAGGCAATTTCGGCCAGTTTATAACTGACCAGCCCGTTATCGCCGGAGATAAAGTACGTTACGAGGGCGAGCCGGTGGCTGCCGTTGCGGCGGAAGATCTTGATACCGCCATGGAAGCCGTCCGAAGGATCAAGGTTGTTTACGAACCCCTGGAAGCCGTTTTGAACCCCATGGACGCCATAAGGCAGGATGCCGTCCTTGTGCATGAGGATTGGAATGCTTACGAAATGGCCCACGAAGCATGCCCTACCCTGGGGACGAATATATGCGACTCTTTCCGTCTTCGCCGGGGCGACGTGGAGAAAGGTTTTCAGGAAGCAGATATCATTCTTGAAAAATTCTATAATACAAAAGGGATTCAGCATTCCACCATCGAAACGCACTGTGCGACGGCGCAGTATGACGAACGGGGTCTGGTGGTCTGGACTCCGGCGCAAAGCCCTTTTATGCTGCGCGGCCAGTTGGCCAAGCTTTTTAAGCTTTCCATTAATAAAGTACGCCTGATCTGCACCTATGTCGGAGGGGGATTCGGCAGTAAATATGAATTGAGAGCGGAGCCTCTTGCGGCGGCGCTCGCGATGCGGACGGAAGGCCGCCCCGTCAAACTCGTGTTTACGCGGCATGAGGAATATGTATCCAGCGGGGTACGCGGTCCGTCGTATGTTCACCTTAAGACCGGCGTAAAGAAAGACGGTACATTTACGGCCTATGAAATCAAAGTGTATTATGACACGGGCGCCTATACGACTACCGGCCCCCGGGTCACCTACAATTCCGGCCTGGCCGCCGGTTCTCCTTACAAGATCCCGAACGTATCGGTGGACGCGTATACCATAGTCACGAACAAACAATCCACTTGCGCCTACAGAGGTTTTGGAGTTCCCGAGATTTCCTGGGCTTATGAAAGCCAGATGGATCTCCTGGCGCAGGAGCTGAATATGGATCCCCTGGAACTCAGGCTTATGAACGCCTACGAAGACGGCGATCTTTCCGATACAGGCGAAAAACTTTTCAGCGTCGGTTTGAAGGAATGCCTCCGGGAAGCGGCCCGTCTGATCGGCTGGGATAAGAACTTTAAAGGTGAACTGACGCCGGACGGAAAACTGAGGGGCAAAGGAATTGCCTGTACAAACAAGCTTACGGGAACGCCCTCCACCTCTTCGGTCATGATTAAAATGAATGAAGACGGCAGTGTTACGATTCTTAAAAGCGGAATGGAGATAGGCCAAGGCGTCGATACCGCGATACCGGTGATGGTGGCGGAAGCCCTTGGTATTTCCATCGATAAAGTTATGGTCGTTCCGGTCGATACCATGTATACGCCCTTTGAGAAAACGACGACGGGAAGCAGACTGACGTTCCATGTAGGCAACGCGGCGCTCAGAGCCGTTGAAGATATGAAAGAACAAATCAGGCACCTTGCTTCCATCGCATGGAAAACGGATCAAGATCTGATCACAATAGAAAACGGCCTGATTACCGGCCGGGATCAGGAAGGTAACGTGCGGACACTTGCTCTGGAGGAGATCGGGAAAAGCGGCCTGATGAAAGAACAGGAGCCCATTCTGGGGCGTGGTCTTTACACCACTTCCGACATTTTCGATCCGCCGGATAAAGAAACGCACCAGTCAACACGCCCCACCGTCATGTGGTTCTGGTCCGCGCAGGCGGTTGATTTAACGGTCGATCCGGAAACCGGCAAAGTAGAGATATTGAAATTCGCCGCTGCCCATGACGTAGGCAAGGCAATCAACCAAATGGGAGTGATCCAGCAGATCGAAGGATCGGTATCCATGGGGCTCGGGCATACGCTGCTTGAGGAAATGATCTATGACGAAAATTCCATCCTGCAAAACCCCAACATGGTGGATTTCAAAGTGCCGACCATGAGGGATTCCAACTATGATCTGGGGATCGCCATCGTGGAGAATCCGCATCCTGAAGGCCCCTTCGGCGCCAAGGGCATCGGCGAACCCGCGCTTACTCCCACCGCGCCGGCCGTCGGAAACGCCATCGCGCAGGCTGCTGGAATCCGCCTATATTCCATTCCCTTAAAAGCGGACGATATCCTGTTGGCCCTGAAGCAGAAACAAAACGAAGGAAGGTGATGATCGATGCTGAATCAATTCGAGCTGCTTGCGCCATTGAATCTTAATGAGGCTTTAACAAAATATGCCGAACTCGGAAACAAGTGCAAAATCCTTGCAGGCGGTACGGACGTACTGGTGGAAATGCACGGCGGACGGATTTATGACTGTCTGATGGATATAAAGAATCTGGACGAACTGAAGGGAGTGGAATATTCTCCCGAAAGCGGCCTTGTCATAGGCGCTCTTACCACCCACCGTTATCTGGAAAGAATGCCTCTTATCAAAGAATTATACCCCGCTTTATACGACGGCGTCAGCCAGGTTGGCGCCGTACAGACGAGGTACCGCGGCACCATCGGCGGCAATATCTGCAACGCCGCGCCCTCGGGCGATTCCCTGGGCCCTCTGCTCGCACTGGACGCGAGATTTGTCGTGCAAAGCATGCAAGGCATACGGGAAATTTCTTTTGAAGACTTCTTTACCGGCGCTAAAAAAACCGCGTTAAACCCCGGCGAGCTGCTGGTTAAGATCCTTCTGCCTCCCCCGCCCGCAAAGTCCGGCTCGGCTTACACCAAGTTTACCCGCCGCAACGCTATGGATCTCGCGCTTTTAGGCGTTGCGGTCAACCTGACAAGCGAAGACGGCAAAATGTGCAAAAATGTTCGCATTTCCTTATCAACGTCCGCTCCGACGGTGATACGCGCGAAAAACGCAGAGCAGTTCCTGACCGGAAAAGAATTGACGGAAGATGTATTAAAAGAAGCCGGCGTTATCGCGTCAAAAGACGCCAGCCCAAGAAGCAGCTGGCGCTCGTCCGAAGAATATCGCCGTGAATTGTTAAAGTCCATCGTTCCAAGAACGATAAAAAAAGCGCAGGAAAGAATAAAGGAGTAGAACGCCATGCGGAACAAAACGATTACCGTCACGGTAAACTCAATCAGTTATACGAAAACTGTCGACGTGCACAGAACGCTTCTGGAATTTATCCGGGATGATTTGCTGTTAACCGGTACAAAGGAAGGCTGCAACGAAGGCGAATGCGGCGCCTGCACGGTGCTTTTCGACGGCCGGCCTTTAAACTCATGTATGGTATTGGCAGTTGAGGCGGACGGTCATAAGATCTTAACCGTGGAAGGGCTGGCGGAAAAAGGAAAGCTGCATCCGCTGCAGGAAGCTTTTATAGAGGCCGGAGCCGTACAGTGCGGTTTTTGCACGCCCGGAATGCTGCTGTCCGCCAAGGCCTGCCTGGATGAATTTCCCGATGCGACGGAAGAAGTGATCCGAAAAGAAATGGAAGGCAACCTCTGCCGATGCACCGGATATAACCGGATCATCAAGGCGGTTCAATTGGCGCAGGAAAAAATGAAAAACTGCTAAAATTACCATGGTGAGAGGAAGGTAGAAAAATATGGTGAAAACAGAAACCGGTTCGATCGGACGTAAATTATTATTGATATTGATTGTTTCGATTCTGGCCAGCACCCTGATAATCAGTATTTTCAGCTACTACAACTTTCGAAACAATACCAGTCATCTGATCCCCGTCATGGGAGGCATGATACTCATAACTTGCATGATTCTGACTTACATATCTTATTTCATCATCAGAAAAACTATAACCGAACCATTGAGAAAAATTGCGGAAAGATCCAATCTTCTTATGCTGGGAGATACGGATCTGCAGATCGACGAAGAATACCTGAAAAGAGACGACGAAATCGGTCTGATCGGGCGAGATTTTGTGAATATCGCCGAAAATATCAAGGAGCATTCCAACGCCCTTCGAAAGATCGCGGACGGCGATCTTTCCCCGGAGGCGGCGCCGAGATCGGACAAGGATATCCTGGGGACCGGTATGGTCTCGGTTATCAATATACTGAAAGACCTTGTACAGGAATCCAAAAACCTCATTGCAGCCGCAGTGGAAGGAAACCTGGAAACAAGAGGCGATATGGAAAAATTCCACGGGGGCTACCGTGAAATCATGGAAGGATTCAACCGTACTCTCGATGTTATCGCGGAACCGATAAACACAGCACTCCCATTCCTTCAGTCCATGGCAGACGGTGCTAATCCCGGTGCATTGAAAAACAAGTTTGAAGGCCAGTACGGAGTTTTAATCGATCATCTGATCCAAGTGCAGGAGTCCCTAAACACCATGATTGGTGAGTCCACGAAACTCACCGGGGCGGCGGAAGCCGGACAACTGTCTTACCGTGCGGACATCAGCAAGTTGAAGGGAAGATATGCGGAAAGCGTAAGCGGCATCAACAAGGCACTCGATGCTCTCGTACAGCCTCTGAATGTTACTTCCGGATACATGGAGCGGATCGGAAGGGGTGAGATCCCCGAAAAGATCACGGAGGAATGTAAGGGTGATTTCGATGCAATCAAAAATAGCGTCAATGCATGCATCGACGGTCTTGGCGCATTGCTGGAAGGCTATGACGTCCTGTACAGAATGAGCCTGTGCGACTATTCGATCAAGATGGAAGGCACATACCCCGGCATCTACGGGGAAATAAAGGAAGCTGTCAATTTAGTCAACCACCGTATGGAACGGGTAGTTGGGATCCTTACCCGCGTTTCTGCCGGAGATCTCTCCGATCTCCAGAATCTCCTCGAAAGAGGAAAGCGCGGTGAAAACGATACGCTGATACCGGCGTTGATCGCGATGATTGAAAGCATTCAATTACTTGTGGACGAGACCGATATGCTGGCCGGGGCCGCAGTAGAGGGCGACCTGTCGATCAGAGGACAGGAAGGCAAGTTTAAGGGTCAATATGCAAGAGTCATCAAAGGAATCAATGAAACTCTGAATGCCATCATCGCCCCGATCGAAGAGGCTTCCTCCGTATTGCAGGAATTGGCGAAAGGAAATCTCCAGGCGGTCATGGAAGGAGATTACCAGGGGGATCATGCGGCAATCAAGCTCGCCATGAATGAAACCATTGAAAACCTCAGAAGCTATATCAGCGAAATTTCAAGTGTACTGTCCGATATCGGAAAAGGAAATCTGAATCTTGCCATCACGGCGGAATACAAGGGGGATTTTGTAGAGATCAAAAATTCCCTGAACAGCATCCTTGCTTCCCTGAGTCAGGTTATGGGAGATATCAGCGACGCTTCGGAACAGGTGGCGTCAGGCTCCAGACAGGTATCCGACGGAAGTCAGGCTCTTTCCCAGGGTTCAACGGAACAGGCCGGCGCCATTCAGGAATTGACGGCTTCCATTGCGGAGGTCGCTTCCCAGACAAGGCAGAACGCGGTGAATGCAAACCAGGCAAGCGAGCTGGCGGTCAGCGCAAGAGATCATGCGGAGAAGGGCAACGATCAGATGAAGGAAATGCTTGACTCCATGACTGAGATCAATGAATCTTCGGCCAATATCTCTAAAATCATCAAGGTTATCGACGATATCGCCTTCCAGACCAACATCCTGGCCCTCAATGCCGCGGTAGAAGCGGCAAGAGCCGGACAGCACGGAAAAGGCTTCGCCGTCGTAGCGGAGGAAGTCAGAAATCTCGCCGCAAGAAGCGCAGCAGCGGCAAGAGAGACCACAGATCTGATCGAAGGCTCCATTCACAAGATTCAGGCAGGAACAAGAATTGCCAATGACACGGCTTCCGCACTGCTGGAAATCGTAGGCGGCATCGAAAAAGCGGCCGGCCTTGTAAGCGGCATTGCTGACGCGTCCAACGAACAGGCAACAGGAATTGCCCAAATTAACAAGGGAATTGAACAGGTATCCCAGGTTGTTCAGAACAACTCCGCAACTGCGGAGGAGAGCGCGGCAGCCAGCGAGCAGCTTTCCGGCCAGGCTGAGCTTCTGAAGGAAATGGTCGGCCGTTTCAAACTGAGCAGGAATACCAGGGCGCTTCCCGGACCGGCGCCGAAAATCCTTATGGGGAATGAGGAGTTTGACAAATACTAAAAAATAGAAAAGTATTTCATCCAAA
>DATMXY010000601.1:0-6047 GCA_035561275.1 Anaerovoracaceae bacterium
ATGCTGGTGTTCGGTACCCTGTTCGGAGGCTGCGGCGGGACCGATGAAGCCCCTGCTGACACAGGCGGCGCAGAGACCCCGAGCACGCCTGCCACGACTACGGAAATCTCAATCGCGGCAGCCGGCGCCGGCGGCGCCATCTATCCTGTTTGCGCCGCGATCTCCGACGTTCTGACCCGGGCGGATGTAGGCGTCAACGCCAGCGTACAAACCACGGGCGGTATTGTTGAAAACTTAAAGCTCGTGAATACGGGCGAAAGCGACCTGGGCGTTTCCAGCAGCTACCTGATTTATAACGCGGCCAACGGGATCGGCCAGTTTGAAGGGGCCAAAATGGATAACCTGGCCATCCTGTTCAGCAACTTTTCTGTCGGTACCATGCACCTGCTCACTCCCGCCAACTCGGATATCAAAAGCTATGGCGACCTGGGCGGACATCAGGTTGGCTGCGGTCCTTCGGGCGGCGGCCAGATCGTTTCTCTGATGGAGATGCTCACCCCCTACGGCGCGGACTTCAACAGCATCAAGGCAAGCTATGTCAGCTATGAAGAAGGGATCAACGCCACCATGGACGGCGACCTTGACGCATCCATTGCTCAGGCCCAGTACCCCATCCCCGCCATCCAGACTCTGATTGCTTCCGGTAAAGATTTCAAGTTGATTTCCATGGAGGATGATATCCGAGAACAGTTCCTCAAAGACTTCCCCAACTATGTGGCAGTCGATATCCCTGCTGATGTTTATCAGACCGACACGGACATCAAGGCGATCGGCACGCCTAATATCATGGTTATCCGCAAAGATCTGCCCGAAGAGCTCGTATATAACATACTGACCGCCATGTTTGACGAAAGCAGCCTGGAAACCATTCACGCCTCGCACTCCGGCGCCGCGGGCATCAATCTTGAGGACGCCGCCAGCATGCTGCCCGTCGATTTGCATCCCGGCGCCGTTAAGTTCTATAAGGAAAAAGGCATTATTCAGTAGCAGCAGAGCCAAGAGAATTTACATCCGGTTGATTTTTGTATCGCATCTGCGCATCCCGGATCTGATCCGGGTGCGTAGATGCACAAATAGCCAAAAGGCTGTATTTCCTGCTTGCAAACGTTCTAAAGGAGGTTCTTACATAACATGTCTAATATCTGGACGAAAATGAATGACGGTCTGGATAAGGCGGCAAAGCCACTTTCGATCGCCGGGATGATCTCCAGTTCTCTCTTTTGTTTGTACACAAGCGGCACCGGCATGCTCTCAGCCCTTGACCAGCGTTCTGTCCACTGGCTGCTTCTGGGCGTGCCTCTGTTTTTAATGTATTCCTGGAAAGGAAAAAACAAAAAAATTGATATCTTGGATTACCTTTGCGCTTTATTGCTGGTTGCTTCTTGTATCTATCTGATGGCTACATGGAGAAACGATATTCTCCTGCTGAAACAGCCCTCTTTTTGGGACACTACTTTTGGAATTATATGTGTTCTGATGGTTCTTGAGGCAACTCGAAGAACATTGGGCAACTCGATTCCCATTATCTCTATTATCATGATTATTTACGCGCTGTTCGGCGGCTATTTCCCGGCCGCAATGAAGATCAAGAGTTTTTCGGTCCAATCGCTTACAAGTTATCTGTTCCGGACCACGGAGGGTATCTTTGGCCAGCCAATCGGCGTCTCGACCCAATTTATTCTGATTTTTATCCTTTTCGGCGCATTTCTGGCAAAGACCGGCGCAGGACAATTGTTTGTCGATATCGCACTTTCCGCCACCGGCCGGCTTCGCAGCGGTCCGGCACAAGCTACTATTTTTGCCAACATTCTGATGGGACTTATTTCCAGTACGCCTGTGGCAAACGTGGCGACGGTAGGTTCTTTTACATTGCCCTTGCTCAAACGTACAAAATACCCCGATATACGCGCGGCAAGCCTTTTGGCTGTAAGCGCGACGGGCGCCATGTTTACGCCGCCGATTATGGGAGCTTGTGCCTTTCTGATTGCAGACTATATGGGGGTCCCATACGGTGAAGTAGTCATGGCCGGTATCATGCCCGCCATTCTGTTCTACGTGAGCCTGATCATTTCGGCGGACGTCGTGGCGGCTCGCAGCGGGCTTGAAGGCATGAGAAGAGAAGATATGCCGGACTGGAAAGCCGCTTTTATGAGACGCGGGCAGATGCTGCTCCCCATCGTTGTTTTGGTGTATTTCATTATCGCTGGGTACAGTGTTCCAAAATCCGCTTTTTTCTGCATCGTACTGCTGGTTGTTTTGGCTCTGTTCCGTAAAGAAACCCGCCTTGATCTGCAAAAACTTGTGGGAATCATGGTCAGCGGTACGAAGGAAGCGATCCCCATCGGTGCGGTTTGCGCGTGCAGCGGTATTATTGTAGGCGTTATTTCCTGTACCGGCATCGGCGTCAAGTTTTCCAGCTTCCTGCTGGCGATCTCTCAGGGCAACGCGTTCTTTGCCTTATTCCTCACGATGATCGCAGCGCTTATCCTTGGCCTGGGCCTTGGACCGCCGAGCGTATATCTCATTCTGGCTGCTTTAACGATTCCCGCTCTGATCACAATTGGCGTCGAGCCTATGTCCGCCCACTTCTTCGTATTCTATTACGCTGTTATGGGCGTGCTGACTCCACCGGTGGCTATGGCCGCTTTTACGGCTGCAGGCATGGCAAAGACAGATCCTACCAAAACGGGATGGATTTCGTTCGGAATGGGCTTTGTGGCATATGTAATCCCCTTTGTTTTTGCATACAGCCCCGCCTTGTTGTTCAGAGGGTCTTCTATGCTCACATCGGCCTATGTGATCTTTACTACGCTGTTGGGCGTGCTCACCCTCACATTCGCCGTAGAGGGCTTCATCCGCCGCAAGGTTAAACTCTTGCCAAGACTCTTGTTTGTTATTGCATCCGTCGGCTTTTTTGTTCCGGAGAATTTCCTGTTCAACGCCATGGGCCTGGCGGTAGGCGTTGCAGCTATTATTTTATACCGCGTCACCACGAGAAAAGATCTTCCGGCGGTGTATGCCGCGGATGACCAGGTGGTGGACGTCAGCGATGAAGAGATCGCGGCCAAAGCCGCCGAATTCCTCAGGCAAAGCGAGGGAACGACAGGCGATTGAGCGCTCCTTCAGAAATTTGATTTTGACAAAAAAATATAAAGAGGGTGTAAAATTGGGAGAATTATTTGCCCTTGGAGGCGCAGTGCTCTGGGCGAGCAGCAGCATCTTTGCCAGAAAAGCCCAAATCAGAGGAGAACACTCGGCCGATGCCGGTGTTTTCCTGTCCCTGGTCGTCAATTGCTGTCTCAACATCCTTGCTCTTGCCGCAGTAATCCTGATATCCGGCCCGATATCCCTGAACTGGCAAGGAATCATGATGTTTGCAGGCGCGGGCTTGTTCAACACCTTCCTCGGCCGGCTGCTGTATGTACATAGTATCAACCTTGTGGGTGCATCCCGTGCCGGGGGGCTTAAAGGCCTGTCGCCTTTCGTTGTCGTTTTGGGAGGTATCGTACTCTTATCGGAAAAAGTTTCGACCGTCGACGGAATTGGAATCGCCGTTCTGCTTTCGGGCGTGATAGGCATCACCGTTGACAGTATGAAGCGCGGCGACCGTCTCTATCATGACAAAGACGACATACTCGACGCGCAGGAAACCGCTGTTGTCAAAAAAAAGTTAAAAGCCGGCATTCTCATCGGAGTTTTCAGCGCCGTATTTTTCGGGGCGGGCAATTTATTCCGAAAAGCCGGCCTTACTTACATTCCGTCGCCTTTCGTCGGTTCCTCTGTGGGTGCGCTCACCAGTATCCTGTTCTTCACGTCATTCATGCTGGCCCGCGGGCAGACGGGGAGCATAAAGAAGATTTTGCGCCATCCGGATCCGAATTATGCTTTGTTCGGCGTCTGCAGTGCCTGTGCGCTCTTCTGTGTGTTTCTCTGTCTCAACCTGATCCCCGTCACGGTCGGAAACTCCATCCTGACTACAGAGCCGGTATTTACCATGATATTTAGTATGATGATGCTCGGAAAACGCGATGCGGTGGGAAAACTGACCGCGCTCGGCTGTTTCCTGATTATGGCCGGCGCCATGATATTGATCATTTTCTAGGAGGTAATCCTTATGAGTGAAATGTATGTGGATCGGATTCCGGAAGGGCTCCTGACCCCGAGGGATATTGAAGTGATAAAAAAAAGCGGCTGGGGCAAACGCCGCGGATTTGGAAAAAAACCTGCCGTGCTGGTTGTGGACGCACAGTACACGTTTGTCGGTGTGCGGAAAGATACCCTGGCTTCAATCGAAAGCGGCAACAGTATGGGGATCGGCGGCGAAGCATGGCTTGCAGTAGACAGAATCGCCGAACTGATCGCATTTGCACGTCAACGAAATATACCTGTTTTATATTGCCGGGTGACGCGCAGCGAGGGAGAGAAACCTTACAATTGGGGCATGTTCAAACGATTCAAAACCAATATGCCGGAGCTTGACGGCGTCAATGGCCTGGACATAGTAACGGAATTGGCCCCCCTGCCAAACGAAATCGTATTGGAAAAACAGTTCCCGAGTGCTTTCTATGGCACGCCCCTGCACAGCTATCTCACCAGCATGGGAATCGATACACTGCTGATCACCGGCTTCGTTACCAGCGGCTGTGTCCGCGCCACTGTAAATGATTCCTGTCAAAACGGCTTCCGCACAATCATCGTGGAAGAAGGTGTGGCTGACCGCTTCACCCTGCCTCATATCATGGAATTGCTGACCATGGATCTGAAATATGGCGATGTGGTCCCCTTGCCTGAAGTGAAAGCGTACATGGAAACGCTGTAAAGGAAGGGCGTGACATGAGCTTGAAGGGCGGCGCCTGAAGGATAAAATATTTGTCTTCCCCTGCTCAAAAGGCTCGACAGGGGGGTCCTGTATGCTTTATGATGTAGTTAACGCGTGGGCGCAACCGACGAAGTATGAAAAGCTGAAAAACGCGGAAAATAACAGAAGATAAGGGAAGGGAAGCTGCTATGGTTGAAATAATGCGGGCGCTCAACGGTTCCGAGATCAGAATGACGGCCATGCCGAAGGTTTTGAGCATAATCAAACCGTGTTGCACTTTGTCAACCGATGCTAATGGTTCTCTATAGAAAAATTTCAGACAGGAGGAATCGAAAATGACCTTTCCTATAGCCCTGTGCCAGATGAAGATATCCATGGATAAAGAGCAGAACTTGGCCAAAGCGGAGTCCATGATCCGGGAGGCCGCGGAAAAAGGCGCCCGGGTGGTCGCCCTGCCGGAAATGTTCAACTGCCCGTATTCCAATAAGTATTTCAGAGAATATGCGGAAGAGGCGGGAGGGAAAACCGCCCGGCTTCTTTCTTCCCTTGCCGGAGAACTGAAGGTTTATCTGGTGGGCGGCTCCATCCCCGAGCTTGATCAGGGGAACATCTATAATACAAGCTTTTCCTTTAACCCTGCGGGTGAAATCATTGGAAGGCACAGAAAGATCCATCTGTTTGACATCGATATCAAGGGCGGGATCCGGTTCAAAGAGTCGGAAACCCTGACTCCGGGAGAGACCGTTACAATATTGGATACGGAATACTGTAAAATCGGAGTCGCTATCTGCTATGATGTAAGGTTTCCGGAACTGTTCCGGAAGATGGCCCTGGACGGCGCCAGGCTGGTGATCCTGCCGGGAGCCTTCAATATGACCACGGGTCCTGCCCACTGGGAACTGACCATGAGGGCAAGGGCTCTGGACAATCAGATCTATTTCGCGGCGGTTTCCCCGGCCAGGGATACGGAGGGGCCTTACCAGGCCTATGGACATTCTTGCGTCGTGAACCCGTGGGGTGAATTCAGCGGCAAGACCGACGCACGGGAATCCATCGTATACGCGGAGATCGACCTGGATTATCTTGAAGCGATCAGAGATCAGCTGCCCCTGCTGAAGCACAGAAGGCCGGCCTTATATTGAACGGCGGCGTCACCGGCGGGTTAAGGGCGCCTCTTATGATATTGAAAACATCATAAGAGGCGCCTTTTTTTCAGTCAGGATAAGAT
>DATMXY010000602.1:0-2909 GCA_035561275.1 Anaerovoracaceae bacterium
TCATAAAACTAATCAAGGGGTAAGGAGCGTGCGATCATGAACAGCATTGAACGGGTAGAAAACAGATTAAAGCGGCAGCCTGTCGACAGGGTCCCGAATCTCAATATCATCATGCAGTTTGCGGCCAGATACATCAACATACCTTACGGCAAATACTGTACCGATTACAGGTACCTGGTGGAGGGGAACATAACGTGCTGCCGGGATTTCGGCATCGACATGGTTAGCGCCCTATCAGATCCTTTCCGGGAGACTTCCGGGTTCGGGGCGAATGTCGTTATTCTGGAAGACGACGTACCCAGATGTACGGATTACTTCATCAAGGAGTATGAGGGCGTAAAGAAAGTGAAGCCCGTTGATTCGGCCCGCTCAGAGCGGATGAATGACCGGCTGAAAGCGGTATCGCTGTATCGGGAGGCCTGCGGCGGCGAATTTCCGATCCTTGGCTGGGTGGAGGGTGCATTTGCCGAGGCAAACGATCTCAGGGGGATGTACGATCTCATGATCGATCTTCACAGGAACCCCGGATTTGTCAGGGAACTGGTTGAACTATGCCTGGAACAGGCGATTCTGTTTGCCAAGGCGCAAATAAAGGAAGGGGCTCAGTATATCGGCGTCGGCGACGCGGCGGCGTCTCTGGTGAGTCCGAAAATTTACCGCGAACTGGTCCTGCCGGCAGAACAGAAGCTGATCGAAGTAATCCATAAAAACGGAGCCCGGGCCAAACTGCACATCTGTGGCAACACCTCCGCCTTGCTTGACCTGATGGCGGAGACCGGTGCCGATATCATCGATATCGATCATCTGGTTGATCTGAAGACAGCCGTGGAAAAAATCGGAGGGAAAGCCCTGGTCTGCGGCAATTTCGATCCTGTCTCCGTACTCCTCGACGGCGATGTCAATACGGTAAAGGATCATGTCCGAAGCTGCCTTGAAATCGGCGGGGACAGTAGCATCATAAGCGCGGGGTGCGAGGTCCCCAAATTCACACCTCCGGAAAACCTGAAAGCCGTCGCCGAGGTACTGGAGGAATATCAGTCTTAAACTGATACAAAATGATACTAATCAGGCTTATGCTGCCATTTTAAGACATGAACAACGCCGCTGTCTCACTGACCGCGGCGTTGTATTAAATCATCTTTTATTCTTTTCTTTTGCGTACCGCATTGCTTGCTTCATTTCACTCATGCTGCCAAACATGGATTCGATCTTTTTCTGTTCCAGCTGGCGGGAATTGAGACCTTCATAGTCTATTTCCTTCTGCAGCTTTCTATAGCTGTTCAGACGCTCCTCCGGCAGCGCTCCTTCTTCGACAGCCTTTCTTACCGCGCATCCCGGTTCCGAGGTGTGGGAACAGTCCCGGTATCTGCATTGTTCGGCCAATTCCTCCACATCCTCGAAGGCTCTGCCCAGATTTGCCGAATCAAGCTGAAGCTCACGCATTCCGGGCGTGTCGATGACGATTCCGCCGTCCGGCAGTACTAAAAGCTGGCGATGCGTCGTGGTGTGGCGCCCCCTGTCGTCGTCCTCCCGTATCTCTTTCGTCAGAAGAATGTCGCTCCCCATAAGCCGGTTGATCAGCGTTGATTTTCCCACGCCGGATGATCCGATAAAGGCGATGGTTTTTCCCTCTTTAATATAAGAACGAACTTCTTCATAGCCGGCTTCCTCCCTGCTGGTACAGACAACCATATCGGTTCCCACGCTGACCTTTGCCAGTTCGGCAAGGCGCTGGTCCAAATCATTGCATAAATCAGCCTTGGTGAGCACGATGACCGGCGACGCCATGCTGTTCCACGCTATGGCAAGATAACGTTCCAAACGGCGAAGATTAAAGTCGGCATTCAAAGACATGCAAATAAAGACGATATCGATATTCGCGGCTATGATCTGTATGTCGTTTCCGGTTCCCGCCGCTTTGCGCTCAAAGGCACTTTTTCGCGTCAGAACATGATGGATCACCGCGTTCCCCGCTTCGGCGTCCGTTCTGTCGATCATCACCCAATCGCCTACCGCTGGAAAATCCGAGTTATCGTTTGCCCGATAAATAAAGCTGCCGGAAACCCCGGCCTGAAGCTCTCCCTTTTCACCGGCAACCTTATAAAGGTCGCGGTGCTGTTCGGTGACCCTGGCCGGATAAAGCCCTTCATAAAGTGTCGCCTCCTGGGCAAAACGGTCGCTCAGTCCGTATTTTATTAAATTATTATAGTTCATTGTTTTCCTCCAAAATTGTATTCACTCAAGTTGTTTGGGTATTTGGAGGGACAAAAATACTACCGTTCTTTTCCCTCCCTGCGGAATACTACGGTATCCATTTTGTCAAACATAAATCATTTTCTCCTTTCAATATCACTTTCTTTATAGATTATAAGCAATAACCAAACTGTGCTACGGTGTGCTTAACATCTTAAAATATGTATCCTAAGCGTTAAATGGTATTATCGTGTTTTACCAATTATCTTTTTAATACCGTTTACAATCAGCAATATGCTGAATCCTCCGAAAACCAACATTTGAACAAATAGAAGCACATATTCTATCGGCGTGCGAGGTACGTCGTTCCGAAACGAATCGATGATGCCCAAAGCGAAAGGAATCAATGTCATGACGCCAATTCCAACCAATAAGGCACCGATCATTCGGGGCCTCCCGGAGTATAATAGATTCCCTGGGATTTTACCGCCAAGATAATATCCTGGGTTATACTGGTTTTCCTGCCATTCTTCAAGATCTTCTATATAATGATTATGTTGGCCAGTTTCTCTTTTCACTTCGATTCCCCCTATCCGGTCTTCCCATCCTGGCTTTCATTCTCACCCATTAGAATGGATTGTTGTTTTCTTCTTTTAAAATACTTTTTTGCATTCGCATTGGACATAACAACAATTAAAATAATCACATCACATATC
>DATMXY010000603.1:0-7359 GCA_035561275.1 Anaerovoracaceae bacterium
TAACCAACGTGTTCGCGTGACGAACAAGGTGGATGAATCATAAGAGACTGGTGGTTAAAATGAAAGAGAGGAGGCTATTTTTGGGAAATTTAACGTATCTAATATTGTCAGGAGGTTAAACATGGAAGACAAGACTGTCGAAAAGAAAAAATTCAAACTTAAAATGCCGCATACTTTTGTATTATTAACTGCCCTTGCTATTATTGCCGGACTGTTGACCTATGCTATCCCGGCAGGTTCCTATGACCGTGTCGATTTTAACGGAAGAACCATCGTCGATCCCGCAACCTATCATGAGGTAGAAGCGGTTCCCGCAACTTTATTCTCAGTCCTGCAGTCATTCCCGAAAGGACTTGAACAGGCTGCCCAAATCGTATTCTTTATCTTTATTATCGGAGGCGCGTTCTATACAGTCACAAAATCGGGAGTAATCGACGTTGGAATCGCGATCGCCGTCCGAAAATTGGCCAATAAAGGAATCTTACTTATACCGGTTCTTTCGGTAGTATTTGCCTTAGGCGGCGGCGTTATAGGGATGGCGGAGGAACTGCTGCCCTTTATCCCCATATTGGTGCTGTTATGTATTAAGCTGGGATACGATTCCATAACCGGCGCGGCCATCGCCCTTGCATGCGCCTGCAGCGGATTTACCGGAGCGTTCCTGAATCCGTTTACCGTGGGAGTCGCCCAGGGGATCGCCGAGCTGCCGCTGTTCTCGGCTCTCTGGTACAGGATTATCGTATGGTGCGTCGTAGTTGCCATTACCACGACATTCCTGGTCCTGTATTGCTTAAAGATCAAAAAGAATCCGGAAAAGAGCCCGATGTATGAGATCGATAAAAAACGGGAGCTCACTGTCGATATGGATAATACGACATTTACTACAAGGCATAAGCTCATTGTGCTGATTGTAGTCATAACCTTTGTACTGCTTGTCTATGGCGTTCTTACATATGGCTGGTACATTATGGAGATCGCGGGCCTGTTCTTCGGGATGGCGATTGCCGTCAGCCTCGTGAGCGGACGCGGATTAAATCAGTCTGCCGAGGATTTTCTGGAAGGCTGTTCCGTGCTTGCTTACGGCGCGCTGGTCGTCGGTCTTGCCAGAGCGATCCTGGTAATCTTCACCGACGCCAATGTAATCGACACCATCATCAACGGAATGGCGACAGCGATCCAGGGAATGCCTTCCGCTATAACCGCGCTGGGCATCTATATCGCTCAGGTCCTGATCAGCTTTATCGTACCTTCCGGAAGCGGCATGGCGGCCCTGACGATGCCTGTACTGTCTCCGCTGGCTGACATCGTCGGCGTAACAAGACAGACCACAGTATTGGCCTATCAGTTTGCCGACGGTTTCACCAACGTGATCACTCCTCTGGCCGGATATTTCATGGCCGGCCTTGCTCTGGCAGGAATCCCCTACCAGAAATGGATCAAGTGGATCATGCCTCTTGCAATAATTTGGTGGGTAACCGGCGCGATCTTTGTAATCGTTGCCGACGCCATCAAATTAGGACCGTTCTGATATCAATTGACATGTGTATTATGCGGCGGAAGAGGGAATACCTGTCTTCCGCCGCAAACTTTGAATGACGGTTCAAATCGTGCAAGCCGATTTGAAAGAGAAGAGGGCGAATATGAAAGATAAAATAAAGAAAGAGATTTCCGACAGGATGGAGGAGCTTACCGGCATCAGCAGGTACCTCTATGAAAACCCGGAGCTCGGAGATCAGGAGTATAAGGCGGTAAAGCTGCTGACGGAATATTTCTCGAAAAACGGCTTTACTGTGGAGAGCCCTATCTATGGATTGGATACAACTTTTCGGGCTGTTTATGACAGCCATAAGGAAGGCGCGCATATCGCCTTTTTCTGTGAATACGACGCTCTGCCCCAGATCGGGCACGGCTGCGGCCATAATCTGATCTCTTCCATGTCCGCGGGCGCGGCGCTGGGACTGAAGTCCGTTCTGGACGAAATTGGCGGCAAAATATCGGTATTCGGCACCCAGGCGGAGGAGACCAGCGGCGTGAAGGGGACTTTGGCCGACGAGGGCGCCTATGAAGGGGTCACCGTCGCCTTGATGGCCCATCCCAACGCGGTTTCAGCGGAAAGCGGTTCCTCTCTGGCGCTGAACGCCATAAAATTTGAGTTCTTCGGCAAAACGGCACACGCGGCCGCGATTCCGGAAAAGGGAATCAACGCGCTGGACGGAGTGATCCTCCTCTATAACGGGATCAACGCCCTGCGTCAGCATGTTACAAGCGATGTGCGCATCCACGGCATCATTTCCAGCGGGGGCGCCGCGCCGAACATCGTTCCGGATTATGCCGAAGCCAGGTTTTATGTACGGGCCAGGGAAAAAAAGAATCTTGAAGAGGTCCTGGCAAAAGTCAAGAATATCGCGGAAGGCGCCGCAAAAATGACCGGCGCTTCGGTAAAATATTCAAAATTTGAAAATGGCTATGACGATCTGCTCACAAACCGGGCGCTCTCCGATCTTTTTACGGCGAATCTGCGCGCCATCGGGGAGAAGGAAGTCCATCCGGCCAGCGGCGGGATCGGTTCCATCGATATGGGAAATGTAAGCCATTCGGTGCCGGCGATCCATCCATGGGTCGGGGTCGGCGATCCTTCCCTGATCATCCACTCGAAGGAGTTTGCGGACCATACCGTGACGGAATCGGGAAAAGCGACGATATACAAGGGCGCCTGCTCGCTGGCGCTGACCGCTTACGATGTGATCACGTCAAAGGAGAACCAGGATAAGATCAAAGCGGAATTTGAGACCGCTTCCAAGTGAGAATGCAATCGTTTATCATAAATATGGCGCTGTGTTTAAGGAGTAACGCAAGTGGAAAGCGATAAGCTGACGCCCGTCGGGAAAGCGCTGCTGATCCTCGAAACCATGAGCAATCATCCGGATGAGTTGAAGGTGGCCGAAATCAGCGAGCTGACGAAGATCAACCGGACAACGGTATATCGGATCCTCAGGGAATTGCTGGAAAAGGACTGGGTCATACAGGATTATAAATCAAAGAAATTTATTACCGGCCCCATGGCTTTTCATGTCGGTATGGCTTATACCAATAACAACAACATCGAAGCCAAAATTTTGGAGGTTTTGAACCGCCTGTGCGGAGAGGTGAAAGAATCCATCGGCTATGCGGTGAGGGAAGGGGACAAGGTGATTTCCATCTATGAAGTGGAGATCCATCAGCCGTACAAAATGAATTACCATCCCGGCCAATTCTACCCGATGAACAGGGGCGGTTACGGGAAATGTCTCTATGCCTTTCATGACCGGGAAAGAGTGAAGCAGCTGCTGTCCGAGCAGAAATTTGAAAAAATCGGCCCCAATACCCTGACGGACCCGGATAAAATCCTGCGCGAGTATGAAAAAATCAGAAAACAGGGCTATGCGGTAAGCAACGAAGAGGTCATGAACCACGTGATCGGAGTCGGCGTGCCGGTTTTCAACCATGCCGGCGAAGTAAAGGGCTGTATCGGCGGTGCTTTTTTCAAGGATAAGGATTATGAAAAGAAGATAGAGAATTTCATTCAACTATTTAAAGAGGGAGCGGAAGAGATCGCGAGATATCTTCCGTAACGGAGGATATCCTCCTTTGACAAGGTACAACACGGTTTGCAAAGGCAAATTTGCCCACTGGCTGTGTTAGCCGCTTATCACCATAGGAACCGCTATGACTCAAGTGTCTGCCTTGCCATTGAACAAATTTTCCGTCTGCAAACTCTACTGTAAACTAAAGACCTGGGCAGATGAAATTTGAGTGATAACAAGGCCGCAGGACGACGCGCTACTGGATGTAACGTTAGGACGAGAACGCAGTTAGCATTCAAATTTCGCTGCTCCAGGCGTGTTGTACTTTGTCAAAGGAGGGTAACATGGATCCTGCACTCATAAAAAGGATTTCGGAACATTTCTCCGAAAAGGAAACCATTGATCTTCTTGCCGAACTGGTCGCCTGCCCCAGCCATGAGGGGATCGAAAACCAGGAGACCGAAACAGCCCGGCATATTTATGATTTTTTTATAAAGGAAGGAATCGAAGCGGAGCTGATCCCCGTTGAAGCCGGCAGATGCAATGTGGTTGCAGGGCTGAAAGGGGCAGGCGGCGGGAAAAACCTGCTGTTCACCGGCCATACCGATACGGTGCCGCCCTGGGATATGCCGGGGGACCCATATCGGGCAAGAATTGAAGACGGTAAGATGTACGGCCGGGGCGTCGTTGACATGAAGGCCGGACTTGCCTGCATGATGATGGCCATGGCGGCGATCAAACGGGCCGGGATCAGCCTTTCCGGCGACCTGACCTTCGCTGCCCTCATTGACGAGGAAGAAAAAAGCCTGGGAACGCGGGCCTGGCTGCGGAACTGCAAGGAATTGCCTGACGCTGCCATCGTCAGCGAGCCGTGCAATATGCATATCTGCACCGGACACCGCGGACTGGAATGGTTTGAGATCACCTTCCACGGTAAGACCGTCCACGGCGGGATGCAGAAGGAAGGGATCAACGCGATCCAGAAAGCCGCCATGTTCATTGACCGCCTGGAAAAAGACCTGATCCCGAGAATCGAAAGCAAGACTCCGCACCCGGTCATCGGGAGCCCTTCCATGAATTACGGCTATATCAAGGGAGGGGCGCAGCCCAGCACCGTGGCCGGCGAATGTATCCTCCAGCTGGACAGACGTTGGATACCGGGTGAAACCTATAAGGATGTCTGGCAGGAGTATCAGCAGATCATCGACGAGCTCAGCGTGGCAGACCCCAAGTTCAAGGCCGGTATCAAAGTCATGGATATCAGTTATATGGACGAAAACTATGTCCATGAGCCGATGAATACCGATTTGAACGATCCGGTGGTCAAAGCGGCGGAGAAGGCCATCGAAGAAGTGACGGGAGAAAAAGCCGTGCTGCGTTCCTTTACCGCATGGACCGACGGAGGCCTGATCAACTATTACGGTAAAGTGCCGACCATCGTTCTGGGACCGGGGGAAATGGAAAGCGCCCACTCGGCCAACGAGCATATCGAGCTCAGGGAAATTTTACCGGCGGTACAGATCTATGCGCAGATCGCCTGCGATTATTGCGGATAACAGGGGCTTTTCGCCTGCGGTTAATAGGGGATTTCCGCCCGTAACGCGTCAGAATACAATAAAAGTGAGGTAAGAGAATGTTTGATTTAGCGATAAAGAACGGATATGTTATCGACCCGTCCGGCCGGATTCATTCAAAGCTGAATATCGGCGTCAAAGACGGCAAGGTCGCCGCGGTAACCGTGGAGGATATCAGTGGAAGCACAGAAATCGACGCCGGAGGCCTTATCGTTTCCCCCGGATTTATCGATATGCATATACACGAAGATCTCTACAACGAGGAAACTGACAGCTTTCAGATCGTCATTTCCGAAACCATGCTGAAGATGGGCGTCGCCACCGTCATTGGCGGGAACTGCGGCAAAGGGTATACCGATAATCCGGTGGAATATATGAACCTCGTGGACCGTTTGGGATATCCGGTCAACATCGGGATGCTTGCACCCCATGAGAGGATCCGGGGCGCTTTCGGCGACTTCGATAATTACGCGCCCATCGATAAAAAATATCTGAGCGGAATGAAGGAATTGCTCCGAACCTGGCTGGAAGGCGGCTGCCTTGGACTGTCCCTGGGGATCGAGTACGACCCCGGGATCGATGAGGCGGAAGCCGTCGCACTGATGGAGATCGCCGCGAAGAACGGCAAAATCGTCACCGCGCATCAGCGCAGCGACGGGGACAAGGCCATTGCCGCCGTTGAAGAGTATATTGCCTGGGGAACCTCCGTCGGAGCCAAACTGCACATATCCCATCTGTCCAGCATGAACAGCTTCGGAAGCATGGAGGAAACGCTCTCGATCATTGACAGCTGCCGCGCAAAGGGCCTGGATATCGGTTTTGACGGCTATCCTTACTACGCTTTTTGTACGTATCTCGGTTCTGCAGTGTTCGACGACGGTTTTCTTGAAAAATATAACTTTGGAGAAGAGGGCTATGCCATGTTGCAGGTGGCCTCGGGTCCGTCGGCCGGAATCCGCCTGAGCAAGGAAACCTTCCGTGAGCTCAGGGAGAAAGAGCCTCGCGCATTGATCATCGCCCACGTTTTAAACGAGCGGGAAGTGGATCTCTGCATCGGCCATCCGGCGTGCATCGTGGTAAGCGACGGCCTGTATTCAAACGGCCAGGGCCATCCCCGGGGCGCGGGAACCTTCCCGAAACTCATTCGGGATTATGTGATCGAAAAGAAACGGATGACACTTAACGACGCCATCGAAAAGATCACCTGGATGCCGGCGCAGAGAATGGGCCTTGCCGGGAAGGGCAGCCTGAAAGTGGGTTCGGATGCGGATATCACGATCTTTGATCTTGATACGATCAAGGATGAAGCCACCTATCAGGAATCGACGAAACCGCCCAAGGGCATCGAATATGTCGTCATAAACGGGCAGATCGCTTTGAAGGGCGGCGAGGTCGTGAACAAGAAGCTCGGCAGAGCCATACGAAAATAATCCCCGGCCATATTAACCGACCGGGGAACGAGCACCGTTATTCAACGGTCACATTACCTTCATTCAACAATAACGGATCCCTCCATATATGGATGGGGCGTACAGATATAATCAAAGGTTCCGGCCTCTTCAAATGTAATGGAAGAGGCCTCTTCTTTTCCTAAAAGGCCGGTATCAAAAGAGTCTCCCGTGGCGGTATGCCGCACCGAATCCCTATTGATCCAGGTTACGGTTTCGCCGCTCTGTATCGTTATCTCAGAAGGCTGATATTTATAATCCTCAATGATTACGGTATTTTCGTCGGGTGGAACCGCGTTCTCTTCCTCCGCGGGCCCACATCCGCTGAGACCGAATACCAGCAGCAGCATGATCAGTACGCCCATAAATTTAAGGAAGTGCTTTTTCATAAATCCATCTCCTTTTTCCTCTTATAATACAGTTATATCGGGTGGACTAAAACGCCGGTCACAATGTAAACACGCTGTTGTTGAGTCCGATGGCGATGGCACCGTGAAGGAGCGCAAGGATCAAAACCACATATCCCGTTCTCCGGTGCCACTTAAAGGGTACCGGCAGAAGCTTCTTTGCCGATGCAATCTGAAAAACGACCAGGAAAAATAATATTATGCCTAACCAAAGGTGAAGAGGCTGTCCCATTATAATCGGAATTCGCATGGTCTCATCTCCTATCACTTATTATGCTTTCGCTGACGCGCCGTCGCTTCCCGGCGGCATACTTCGGGCGAGTACCGGCAGCCGCCTGGCGAAAGCTCATATATCTTTATACCAGTA
>DATMXY010000604.1:0-2951 GCA_035561275.1 Anaerovoracaceae bacterium
ACGTAAAATTATATCACTTTACGGATCCCGCGTAAAGTGATATAATAACAGCCAAATAAGAATTTAGAGGTGATAATCGATGAACAAAACGGGAAGGGTTTACAATTTTGCGGCCGGTCCCTCCATGCTGCCCCTGGAGGTTATGGAACTCGCCGCGGAGCAATTGACGAATTATAACGGCTGCGGAATGTCCGTGATGGAAATGAGTCATCGATCCGAAGAGTTTGAAGATATTCTCCATACAGCGGAAAGCGACCTGAGAGAGATCATGAATATTCCCGATAATTATAAAGTATTGTTCCTGCAGGGAGGCGGCACCCTCCAATTTTCAATGGTTCCCATCAACCTGCTCCGCAAGTCGAAAAAGGCGGATTATATCATATCGGGAAGCTGGGCGAAAAAAGCATATGAAGAGGCTGTGAAATTCGGAGATATCAGAGTTGTCGCTTCCTCGGAGGAGAGCAACTTTTCCTATATACCCGAAGTGAAGCGGGAAGATTTCACGCCGGACGCCGACTATGTCTACATCGCGCTGAACGAGACAATATACGGATCAAAATATCCGTACATTCCCGATACGGGGAATATTCCGCTGGTAGGGGACCTTTCCTCCTGCATTTTATCGGAGGAGATCGACGTTTCGAAGTTCGGGCTGATTTATGCCGGAGCGCAGAAAAATATCGCGCCGGCGGGCCTAACCATCGTGATTATCCGGAACGATCTCATCGGCTTCGCTCCGAAAAACATGCCGACTTATCTGGACTATAAAATCCATGTCAACAATGAATCCATGTACAATACGCCTCCGACCTTTACGATCTATATCGCGGGAGAGGTGTTTAAAAATATCAAGAAGATGGGCGGGGTCCCCGCGCTGGAGAAGATCAACAGGGAAAAGGCGAAGAAGCTTTACGATTATATCGACGGAAGCAAGTTTTACAAATGCCCCGTCGTCGTAAAGGACAGATCCCTGATGAATGTGGTCTTCGTGACCGGCGATGAAGCCCTGGACAAAAAATTCACCGTGGAGTCAAAGGCGGCAGGCTTGCACAATCTGGGCGGCCACCGTTCAATAGGCGGGATGCGAGCGAGCATTTACAACGCAATGCCCATGGAAGGCGTAGACGCCCTCATCGCCTTCATGAAAAAATTTGCAGCAGAAAATAAATAGAACGACGGCTCGACTTGAATAAAATAATTAAAATTCTCACAAAACTATCACAAATGAGATGCTTTCTTATGGTATCATAGCAGTGGAAATCTACAACGTTAAACGTTGTGATTTCTTTGCGTAAGTTCGCCTACAATTTGCTTTGAACGGAAGAATTTCTATCGGGCTGAACTGGAAAATTGCACCCCGGCTAAAGCCGGGCAATTTCTGTATGGCGCCTTCCAGACATTTTCTCCGAAAATGCGGATAGGTGCGTAAGCCGGGAAATTCCCGTATGGCGCCTACCGGACATTTGCTCCGCAAATGTGGTTGCCTTTTTGCCCCAAGCTTGCTTGGCTGGCAAAACGGACAGCAGCGAGCGAAGCGAGTCGGAGTCCCTGAAAGGGACGGTAGGTGCGGAAAATTGGGCGAGCTAGTATAAGGGAGCATTTCCTTTTACGCCAATCTGCAGCAGAAGGTCGCAGCAGATATCCATGGAGAGAGACGATGAAATATTTGATTATGGTGCCCGACGGAGCGGGCGATGAAGAGGTTGCCATGTTAGGCGGCAAAACTCCGCTGCAGACAGCAAAAATCGATCATATAAATCAACTGGCGCAGAAAGGAATGGTGGGACTGGTCAGGACCATACCGCCGGGAATGGCTCCCGGAAGCGACACGGCAAATCTGTCGGTCATGGGTTATGATCCCGCGGTCTACCATACGGGCAGGTCGCCTCTGGAAGCGGCCAGTATGCGTATTAAAATGGAAGACACGGATGTGTCTTTTCGGACGAATCTTGTGACGCTGAAAGGGGACGGGGACTATGAAGACCTGATCATTACCGACCACAGCGCCGGGGACATTACCAGTGAAGAATCAAAGATACTGATCGAATATATTGATGAGAAGTTTGGAAAAGAGGGGCTTCGGTTTTATCCGGGCGTCAGTTACCGTCACGCGCTGATCGTGGAGAACGGCTCGACAGATTACGAGATGACGCCGCCTCACGATATTCTGACCCAGAGGGTGGGCGACCACCTTCCAAAGGGGGAGGGGTCGGAATTCCTTACGAAAATGATGAAGGAAAGCCATCGTCTCCTGTCTGAGCATCCTGTCAATCTGGCACGAATGAGAAAAGGGCTCAATCCTGGGAATTCCATCTGGATATGGGGCCAGGGCAGAAAACCGAGCCTGTCATCCTTTTATGACAAGTACGGAATCATGGGGACGGCCATTTCCGCGGTGGACCTGATCAAGGGCATCGCGCTGTGCGCCGGCCTGGACTCCGTGGACGTGGAAGGCGCCACAGGGACCATCCATACAAATTTCAGGGGTAAAGCCCAGGCTACCATCGAGGAATTCAAAAAGGGCAAGGACTTTGTTTACCTTCATCTGGAAGCCCCGGACGAATGCTCCCATCAGGGGGACCTGGAAGGCAAGATCAAATCCCTGGAACTCATCGATGAGCAGGTGCTGAAGCCGATCCTGGATTACTTGTATTCCAGCGGCGAGGCCTTCAGGGTGCTCATTCTCCCGGACCACAGGACGCCGCTTGCCATCCGGACCCATTCCTCAGATCCTGTTCCGTATGTGATTTACGACAGCGAACACGAGGCCGTGCCGGATCCCGAACGCGGCTTCAACGAAGAGGCAGGGAAAAAGGGAAGATTTTTTGAAAATGGTTTTGAACTGACGGACTACTTTTTCAGTTGACCAAAAATCAGCTGAAAGGGGAGGAATAGCTGATCTCCGACAGAATAAACATGAGTGAGCCAGAAAAAACCGGAGATGATATGAG
>DATMXY010000605.1:0-3406 GCA_035561275.1 Anaerovoracaceae bacterium
TGACTTAATATAAGAGCATTTAGAGGAGACAAATCAAATGGACCATTTAACGTATCAGCGCAAAGTTATCATTATGGCTGCGATCATCGTATCCATGTTCTTTGCTTCGATCAATCAGACGATTGTCGGCGTGGCCCTGCCCCGCATTATTTCCAGCCTGGGCGGAATGGATTATTACACCTGGATTATAACGATATACTTTCTGACGACGACCATTTCAACGATATTGGCAGGGAAGCTGTCGGATATTTACGGACGGAAGAATTTCATATTATCGGGAATCGTGATCTTTATGGCCGGCTCATTTCTTGCCGGAACTGCAGCGGATATTTTCCAGCTGATCGTTTACAGGGGGATCCAGGGAACGGGTGCGGGAATCATCATGGCGACGGCCTTTACCGCGATAGGCGACCTGTTCTCACCCCGTGAAAGAGGCCGGTGGGCGGGGCTCATGAGCGCCGTCTTTGGAGTGTCGAGCGTCCTTGGACCGGGGCTTGGAGGATATATTGTAGATCACTTTGAATGGCATTGGATATTCCGGATTTTTCTTCCCCTTGGAGTAATCGCCTTTTTTATGATCCTGTTCCTCTTCCCCAAGGTGAAGAAGCAGGAATCGCAGTCTATCGATTATCCGGGATCGCTGCTGCTGACGCTCACCATAGTCCCGATGCTTCTGGCATTCTCATGGGCAGGCTCAAAATACCCCTGGAGTTCGCCCATGGTGATCGGGCTCTTCGTGTCCGCCGCCGTCGCCCTGGCGCTGTTTATTTTTGCCGAGACAAAAGCGAAGACCCCGGTTCTTCCGCTAAATATTTTTAAGGACAGCGTGGTCACGATTTCCAATATCATCAGTTTTCTTATGAATGCCGGTATGATGGGAGCCCTGATGTACATGCCTTTTTATGTGCAGGGCGTCATGG
This sequence comes from Anaerovoracaceae bacterium, assembly GCA_035561275.1. Classification (GTDB taxonomy): domain Bacteria; phylum Bacillota; class Clostridia; order Peptostreptococcales; family Anaerovoracaceae; genus Anoxybacterium. The sequence continues at coordinate 921 of DATMXY010000605.1, forward strand.
GGATTTCTCCGACCTATGCCGGTTACGTCACGATGCCCGTGTCCCTCAGCATGCTCGCTATGAGTGCTTATGCCGGACGGTATATGACAAAGACAGGCAAATATAAAAAACTGGCGCTGATAGGGATGACCGTCATGGTCTTTGGTATGTTCCTGATGATCGTAATGCACAATATTCCGGTTGCCGTAATCAGCATGCTTATTTTCGGCTCCGGCCTCGGCCTTGGTATGCCTGTATTTATGCTGGCTGTACAGAACGTCGTCGATTCAAAAGACCTTGGTGTTGCCACAGCTTCGGTCCAGCTTTTCCGGAACCTTGGCGGGACCATCGGCATCGCCGTTATGGGAACGGTACTGTCAACCAACATAGCCAATAAAATGAACGGCCTTCTTACTGCCGGCTCCGATTTGAGGGCTACGGACCTGGACCCGGAGACGTTTCATCGGCTGACCAGCTTGATGGACCCTCAGCTGCTGCTTGACCAATCGAAACTCAATGCGATCCAGAGCGGCCTTCCCGAGCAGGCTCAGCCGGTCTTTGCCCAGCTCCTGGACGCATTGCGGCAAGCCATGGCTGTTTCCCTTTCCAATGTTTTCCTGACGGGAACCATTGTACTTGTCTTGGCGCTGGCCCTTACCTTCCTGCTCAGGGAAGTGCCGCTGCGCACAACCGTTCATAAATCAAGCGAACCTAAAATAGAAAACCAGCGGAGTATCCTCGAAATGGAATGCCAATGCCGGCAGGAGATTTGAACCGTCTTTGCATTTGAGATTTGAATCGTCTTTGCATTCCTGTTGATTTTGAGGCCTTATTCAAGTAAAATGGAATTGCGGTATTCACCGAAAGACCATAACCGAAGATGAGGAAGTATGTCACAATCGGATGAGGAGGAAAGGCAAGTGGCGCAGTTATATTACAGATACAGCACTATGAACGCGGGAAAGTCCATTGAACTGATCAAGGTGGCGTACAATTATGAGGAACGGGGCAAGCGGGTCCTGGTCCTTACTCCCAGCGTGGACGACCGATTCGGCGTCGGCGTCATCGCGTCGAGGATCGGCGTGACGAGAGAGGCCGTAGCCATCAACGACGATACCAATATCCTGGATTTATTCCTGAAGGAAAATAAGAAAAGCCCCATTGACTGTGTCCTCGTCGACGAGTGCCAGTTTCTGAAAAAACACCATGTGCAGGAATTGGTAGAAATCGTGGACAGCTGCGAAGTGCCGGTGCTTGCTTACGGCCTGAAGAACGACTTTAAGAACGAGCTTTTCGAAGGATCCTACTATCTGCTGGTCTATGCCGACAAGATCGAAGAAATCAAGACCATCTGCTGGTGCGGCAGAAAAGCCACCATGGTAGCGAGGATCGTTGACGGAAAGTTTGTCAAGACCGGGGAACAGATCGTTGTCGGCGGAAATGACATGTATATTTCTCTGTGCAGAAAGCATTACAATGACGGCAGGCTTGGGCCTGACGAATCACAGAAGTCATAGGAGTCGTGGATAATCCCCTGCCGGCTGTTTCTGCGCTTCAACTCTTTTTGGATCCCGTTGAGGATCGACCGCTTTTCATAGCTCCATTCCGGGGCGATGAGCAGATGCCTGGGGGCGTCGGCGGTGACCCGGTGGATCGTAATATGCGGAGGAATGATCTCGAGTGCATCAACCACAAGGCTGATGTACTCTTCTTTTGTCGGGATATGGATCCGGTCCGGATAAAATTCCGCAAGCTTCGTATCCTTTAAAACGTTCAGCAGGTGAAGCTTGATTCCGAAAATGTCTTTCCCGCATAGATAGCGGACCGATGCAAGCATATCATCGCGATTTTCCCCGGGCAGTCCGAGGATCAGATGAACGACGGTTCTGATCCCGCGCTTGGAAAGCTCGTCCATGGCCTGGTCAAAGACAGACAGCGGATAGCAGCGGTTGATCAGCAGGGCGGTTTCCTCATGGGTAGTCTGAAGGCCCAGTTCGACCCAGAGAAAGGTCTTTTGGTTCAGGTCGGACAGAAGCTCCAGAACTTCTTGGGACAGGCAATCGGGCCTTGTGGCGATGGCAATGCCGACCATGTCGGGATATTCCAGGGCCTGGCAGTACTTTTCTCTCAGGGTGTCCACAGGGGCATAGGTATTGGTATGGCTCTGAAAATAGGCGATATATTTTCCGGAAGGCCATTTCTTTGAAAGCAGGCGGATTTGTCCCGGAATATCGCTGGCAAAGTCGCCGGAACCTTCGGCGGAACAGAAAATGCAGCCGCCGGTTCCTTTCGTGCCGTCCCTGTTGGGGCAGGTAAAACCCGCGTTCAGGGAAAGCTTGATCACCTTGCAGCCGAAGCGCTCTTTCAGATAATTGCCTATGGAATTATAATACTGGCCGCCGACAGGGGAAGACCCGGGCACCGCCTTGGAAACAGCCACAATCACACCACCGCATCTGTTAAAATTTATCAGGCGCACATTTGCACCGCTATGATTATATGATATC
>DATMXY010000606.1:0-11403 GCA_035561275.1 Anaerovoracaceae bacterium
TTCCTTCCTGTTTTTGCTGCCGGCGGCGCTTCTGATTATTTTTGTCTTTGCCGGTCCATTGATGATCAGTTTTTGCGCAAGCCTGACTGACTGGACCGGCATCGGCTTCACATGGAATTTTATCGGATTTCAAAATTACGCCGATATTTTGAAGGAGCAAAGGATCGGTCAGATTGCAGTCAATAGCATGTTATATCTGTTTTTCCTGGTTTTTATCCAGAATGGACTGGCAATCCTGATCGCCCTCCTGCTGAATAAAAATTTTAAGGGCAAGGACCTGTTCAGGTCTTTGCTGTTTATGCCGACCGTTGTCGCAACCGTTGCTGTCGGCTTTATATGGTCGATGATTTTTGATCCCGTCAACGGCGCCCTGCCGATTCTGTCCGACAAGCTGAATCTACCGCTCCTGGGCGATTTCAGCTGGCTGGGCGACTCAAAATACGCGATCTACTTGATCATACTCGTCAGCATGTGGCAATGGACGGGATGGAATATGATCATCTATCTGGCCGGCCTTCAGGGGATCCCGGAGGATCTGTACGAATCCGCGGCGCTCGCGGGGGCGTCGTCTTTTGACCGGTTCCGGTATATCACACTGCCGCTCCTGAGACCGGCGGTCACCGTAAATATCGTCCTGTCGACGATCAGCGTATTTAAATTTTTCGACCTCCCCTATATTCTCACAAAAGGAGGGCCCGGCTACGCCACGGAAACAATTGCCATCACAATTTACAGCAATTCGTTCATGTACAATAAATTCGGATATGGCAGCGCGCTCTCTTTTATCCTGTTCACCGTCGTCATGGCGGTGACGGTCGTACAGCTGTTCATTCTGAAAAAAGGAGAGGAGGATCTGGTCTGATGAAATCCTTAAAAGGCAGGAAGCGATGTTTCCTGTTCGATCAGCAGCTGCACCCGGCGCAGCTGCTGATCCTGATCATTCTGGCTTTCTGCGCCGTCTATCCGTTTTTCATGATCCTGATAACCTCCTTTAAAACCAGAGGCGATTATCTGACGGCGCCCCTCGGGTTTCCAAAGCCCTGGACCTTTGAGAACTATGTGAATGTGTATGAGACCGCCGACATTTTCAGAGCGCTGCTGAACAGCGTCATATTGACAGCCGGTTCTATCGCCGGTCAGCTCATATTCGGCTCAATGGCTGCTTACGCGATTGCAAAGACGCGACTGAAGCGGAAAAAAACCGTTACTGCCGCTTTCCTTCTGCCGCTTTTTCTGCCCATTCAGACTGTCATTATTCCGCTTTATGTTTTTTACACCCGGCTGAACCTGAACAACAGTCTCTTCGGCCTCATGCTGATTTACATAGCGGGCGGTTTGCCGCTGGTGATATTGTCTCTGTCGAGCTTTATGAATACAATTCCGAACGAGATCTCAGAGGCGGCCTTTATCGATGGTCTGTCGCATTTCCAGACCTATTATTGGATCATACTTCCTTTGCTCAGGCCCGCCGTCGCTGCTGTTGTCATTTTATCCGGCCTGAGTATCTGGAACGATTTCTATCTCCCCCTGCTGATGCTGACCGACGTTGACCAGGCAACTTTGCCGGTGAAAATCTATTTGTTTACCGGGGAATACAGCAATCAATGGCCAAAGATATGCGTCTGCATTGTCTTTCTGGTTATACCGATCCTGACCGCTTATTTCTTCTTCCAGAAGCAGATCATCAGCGGTATTGCGGCAGGCGCCGTCAAAGGATAAAAGAAAAATACAAAAGGAGTATAAAGTAAATGGAAAAAATGACCCCCAAGGAACGCATAGAAGCATTTTATGCCGGAGAAGCGTATGACAGAGTGCCGACGGCGATTTTTATGAGCGATCATATTGCCGATCTGATCGGTGTGAAAGCGTCCGCGCTGCACCTCTCCGCAAAAATTAACGCAGAGGCGCAGATTGCCGGGTACCGGACATACGGCGTTGAAGAAGTCGGGCCGGTATTCGGCGTCGGCGCCATTGCGGAGGCTCTTGGCACAAAGCTAGTCTTTCCCGATTCCAGTACGCCCTACATAGAAAAACATTTGATTGCCGATGTGAATGATATTGAAAGGATAGACATCCCGTCTTTTCATCGGGCCGGAAGATTCAGCATGTTTCTGGAAATCGCGGAACGGCTTCTCGATTCCGTAGGAGACGAGGTTCCCGTCGTCTTCAGCATTCCCGGCCCTTTTACAACGGCCGGCAGCTTGAGGGGAATGGAAAACTTTATGCGGGATCTGTACCATAGGCCGGCGTTTGCCCACAGGCTGCTAAGCCTCTCACTGGAAGGGACGCTGCTCTTTGTCAGGGAGGCGGGTAAATTGGGCCTGCGCTACAGTATCGGCGAGCCGACGGCTTCCGGAAGTCTGATCAGTCTGACCCATTTCAGGGAATTTGCTTTCCCATACCTGAAAGAACTGGTATCTCAGATCAGGAGTTATGGTTGCGGCATCTCTTCCCTGCATATCTGCGGCAATACAAGGAAGATTTGGGGAGATATGATCAAAACGGGCGTAAACGTGCTTAGTCTGGACGAGTGCATCGACCTGTCAGAAGCAAAGGATGAGATCGGCGATAAAGCCGCGCTGATGGGGAATATCCCGCCAACAGACACCATGCTGCTCGGGACGCCGCAGGATGTGGAGCATGCCGTCCGGGAATGCATAAATAAGATATACGACAGCGCGGGAGGGTTTATTCTGGGGCTTGGCTGCGGACTGCCGAAAAACGCAGCTCCAGAAAACATTCGCGCATTCTACGAGGCAGCCGAAAAATACGGACAATACCCGCTCACACCGTCCTGAGGTTCCTCTATCCCTTTCGGCATCGGCGGCACGCAGTTCATTGAATCAGGTCCTCGATCTGCCGCCTGATATCCGGTGGCAATGCGTCGATCAGATAATTACGGACGTTTCCCTGCAGTTCCTGATATGTCTTCCGGATTCTATCCCTGGCCTCTTCGATCTCAGCCTTCAATTCCCTGGCGGATAACAGAGCGCATCCCGCCCCCCTTACAATCATCTGCTGCAAGCCGTCCGACGTCGCAACCGTGATCCTGTAATTTTTCCTGTTATCATGGGCAAATTTTTCAATATACTGGTCCGCCGTCTGTGCCTCCCGGGTATAAACCATGTGAACATTATGATAGTCGGACACTTCCTCGCGATGCCCCTGAACGCGGTAAGCGTCAAACACAACGATAACCCGACATTGCCGGATCCACTGATAATTGCTCAGAGAATCAAGCAGCTTCATTCTGGCGCCGTCCATATTCCCGTCTGCAAGCTCTTTCAGCTCAGGCCATGCATGGATGATATTATAGCCGTCCACGAGGAGATATTCTTCTTTGTCATCCGTCTGCCTGCCGGCAGAAGCAACAGGTTCATAATGTCTTTCTCTGGCTGCGATACGCCTTTTCCAGACAGACTTCCTCCCCTGGTTCGCATAGAAGGTTTTATTGATGATCCGCTCAATTTCCTCGGGACTGATCCACCGCTCTTCCTCAGATGAGGTCCGGCCCCGGGCTGTCTCCCCTGACAGACCGTCCCCTTTCTGAAAATAGCTTTCAACATGCATATAATCTTTTACTTCATTCCAGGCCACCGAAAATCCTGTGCCGTTTGCGCAAAATACAGAACCGGTTGGGTTTTCGACGTCCCTTTCCGAATCATAGCCGCTTTGCGCTATGACCTCTTCCGCATTGTGGCATGGTCCGTACCCCTTCAGGCTGCAAAACAGCCTGCCAAGGCCTTTGGTATAGGCGGCCACCTCTTTCTGGTAATTTCTCATGGTGATAACAGGGGCGCCCCCCTCAAGGACCGCTGTGCCCCCGCTTGTCTGTGATACCGCGCAAGCGCCGTGCATTTTCTCAATGTCGGTCATCGCCCTGCCTACCATCTTCTCAGGCAGTTCCAGCTGAAAGTTGTAATACGGCTCCAGCAATACGGATTCCGCCTCCTTCAAGCCCTGGCGCACCGCGCGGTAGGTGGCCTCTCTGAAGTCGCCGCCTTCCGTATGCTTATTGTGCGCTCTGCCTGAGACTAAGGTAATTTTCATATCCGTGATTGCCGATCCCGTCAGAACCCCTTTATGAGGCTTTTCCTCCAGATGGGTTAAAATAAGCCTTTGCCAGTTTTTCCCCAGCACGTCCTCGTTGCATTCTGCCTCAAGCTGCAGGCCGCTTCCCGGCTCGTCCGGCTCCAATAACAGGTGAACCTCCGCATAATGCCTCAGCGGTTCAAAGTGCCCAACCCCTTCTACTGCATTTGCAATCGTTTCTTTATATACGATCCTTCCGGCGCCGAAGGCCACCTCAACGCCAAAACGGCTTTGTATCTGGTCCTGCAGAATTTCAATCTGCACCTCTCCCATGATCCGCGCCTGAATCTCCTGTAACTGCTCATCCCACACAATATGGAGTTCCGGTTCCTCTTCTTCAAGCTGGCGCAGCCCGGGAAACATCGCTCGCGGATCACAGCCCTCCGGAAGTATCATCTTATAAAACAGCACTGGCTCCAATACCGGCGCACCGGAAGCCTCCTCTATCCCCAGACCATCTCCCGGCCTTGTTTGGCTGAGCCCTGTTACCGCGCATACGGAGCCTGCCTCAACCTCGTTTACCGCCTCAAATTTCTGTCCGGAATAGATACGGATCTGATTCACTTTCTCTTCCCGGCCGCGATTCGTCAAGGCGGCTTTCACCTTAAGTTTCCCGCCTGTAAGCTTCATGTGGGTGAGACGGTTTCCCTGCCCGTCCCTTGTTATTTTAAATATTCTGGCCCCGAATTCGTCGGGATAGCAAGGGATCGTGGCATACGCTGCAATACCCTGCATCAGCTGCTCAACGCCTTCCAATTTTAAAGCCGAACCAAAAAAGCACGGAAACACGCTGCGTTCCCTGACAGCTTTTTTGATCCGGCCGGTTTCAATCCGCCCTGTTTCCAGATAGGCCTCCATCATAATTTCGTCGCACATAGCCAGTTGGTCATAAAATCCGTCTGCGTTAACTTGTCCGAATTCAATGCATCCGTCGTCCAACTGCACTTTTATTTCTTGGATCAGCTTCTCTTTATCCGTCCCGCCCTGATCCATCTTATTGACGAATAAAAAAACAGGGATCCGATACAGGTCCAGCAGCCGCCATAATGTTTTGGTATGACCCTGTACGCCGTCGGCGCCGCTGATCACCAAAACAGCATAGTCCAGCACCTGAAGCGTTCTTTCCATCTCAGCCGAAAAATCAACATGTCCCGGGGTATCCAGCAAGGTGATCCGCGTTTCGTCCATATCAAATATGGCCTGTTTGGAGAAAATGGTGATTCCTCTTGCCCTTTCCAGCTCATAGGTATCCAAATAAGCATCCTTATTGTCCACTCTTCCCAATTTTCCGATTTTACCGCTCAGATAAAGCATACCCTCGGACAATGTCGTCTTGCCCGCATCCACATGGGCCACTATCCCGAGAACCAATTTGTTCATACCTGTTTCAAATCCTTTAAATTTCCACCAACGTTTTAATCAGTTCAGGAGGCTTCTCCGCCATCCCGCGAAAAGCGGGGACAATGCCTTCCATCCCTTGATATCTGTGGGTAATCAAAGGCAAGGGATCCACACGGCCGTAGCGAACCATGGACAGCAGGCCTTCCAGACGGGCGCGGCCGCCGGTCACCATCCCGCAGCGAATGGTCTTATTGCTCATGCCAAACCCCCAGCGGGAGTTCGAAATACTCAGATCGCCAGGGGTGGTAAAGTAATTGACGTTGCCAATCGTACCGCCATACCGGACCATGGCGACAGCCTGACCCAACGCCCGCTCGTCTCCCCCGGCAATGATGCATTTATCGGCGCCCTGCTTATCCGTCAGCTTATAGATCTGACGGGCAACGTCTTCTTCTCTATAATTGACGATGTCCGTAGCGCCATAGTCCCGGGCTGCGGATATGCAGACCGGACGGCTGCCAACAGCGATGATGCGCCCGGCGCCACGCAGCCTGGCCCCGGCAACGGCCATCAGCCCCACGGGACCTATGCCCAGCACCACTACGGTGTCCCCGAATTGAACGTCGGCCAGCTCCGCGCCGTAAAAACCGGTATTCATCATGTCGGTAGCCATGACTGCGGCGGCATAGTCCACTCCGGACGGGATATGGGCGAGGTTCATATCGGCGTCGGGAACCAGCGCATATTCGGCCATGAGTCCATCCATACTATTGGACAGCACATTTCCTGAAAGCAGTCCATGGCAATGTTGGGGGACCCCCTTCTGCGTAAGCACTGTCCTCCAATCCGGCGTTACCGGGGAAATTGCCACAATATCGCCCGGCTTGAAATCCTTTACCTGGTTTCCGGTTTCCACCACCTCCGCAATTCCCTCATGACCGAGAATACGGCCCGGTTCCACATATCCCATCTCCGCATTATGTACATCCGAGGTGCAGGGCGATATCATGAGCGGCCGAACTACGGCGTCGATACCTGCAGCCCGGGGTTTTTCCTTCTCCACCCAGCCCATTTCGCCGGGGGACTGATACGCATATCCTTTCATTTCTATCCTTTCTTTCTTAATCGGCAACAACGTACGGATCGCATAAGAATCCTCCGAAATATCCCATTCGCCAAAGCAAAGCTCACGAGGAGCGGTTTTTGCGTAACAATATTCTATTTCAAAGCGGTGAACATCCAGTTTATACCGAACCTATCCCGCAAAGAGCCATGCAAAATTGCGAAAAAAGAAGGCGAGAGCTCCATATAGATTTCACCGTCTCGCTTTAGAACATCCCACGCCTTTTGAACAAAAGCCACGTCCTTTACAGTGATCGAAACATACATGTTATTACCGCTCGTACTTCTCTCAAAACTGTCGGCACACATGAGCTCCACACCATCCAGTTCAAAGCGTGCGTGCAGAACGAGATCTTTGTCGCTGTCGGGAATGGGAAAAGAAGGGTTCGGCGACATATCGCCATACTTTTGCATCTCGATGATTTTCGCGTCAAAGGCTTTTTCATAAGCCTTGATTGCTTCCGCGCAGTTTCTGTTGAACATCAAATAATAACCTAGCATATAAGATCCTCCTGTTTTTATTTAAGGGCAAAAAGTAAGATTGACTTTGATATTATTCCCTTTCGGCATTCAAATGTACAATCACCTCTATTGACAGTACCAGAAAACCTACAGAGTAACCAATTGTCGACAGCATATAATAATTCATGTTTCCAATGATTGGGCCGGCTAAACCCGCCAGGGTCAATATTCCGCTGATTCGCATTGTCCATGTTATCGCTTTATTTCCCCAATCCTCTAAAACTCCGGATGCAAATAACATCGCCAGTCCCAAAAAAAACCCCCATGCGACACATTCCAATCCTTTTGAAACGGATGGCCAGCCATCCAGCAACAGCCACGAGGGCATGTCCTTTCCTTTATAGATCTGATTCAATACTGTTATATAAGTAAAGTGATTCATAATTGTTATAACTGCCATACACGCAGTCAGGATCAACGCAATCATACCCTGGCTCTTCCGGTTTTCGCCGCATCCTTTATATAGCTCTACCATAAACTGAACGATAACGAACGCTGCCCAAACAGTCAGAATTTCCATTATGGTGATTATGCTTCTGTTCCCTGATAAAATCCATCCGGTTGTCGAAACGACATACAGGCCGCTGATGATCAAAATGGTATATGCTATGTTCTTCATCATTATGTTCACTTTCGTGACATACTCCCCCCACTTATAGAAGAGGGGGCTTCTTGTTCAATGGTACTATCGTACCAAGTATCCGCAAGCTATCCCCGTGTGCCCCACGGTTCTTATTATAACTCATATGTAATTATGCGCTCATCAGCCGTTTTCCTTCTTCCCTGATGGGTTATCTGCCTTGTCAGCTTATGATGGAAATCCTTCCTCTGCCGGGATACTTTTTCATGGAGTTTTGCAGTCTTTTTTCTTGCCATTTACCAGGTTTGTGGTATAGCTCTGGTGGCTTTTCTTTTTCTTGAAGTTCGGGAAACCCATGTCCTTTTTCAGGAAGAAATTTCGGAAGGCTGTCTGAAGGTGCAGCTGTGCGTTTGCCAGGGCCAGGCTGTCCACTTCTTTAAGAAAGGGGAATTCTTCCTTATACTGCGCCGGGGTGTTTGACAGCTGTTTCCCGGTTAGTTCATAATATTCCATCTTATCGGCCAGCATCCGGTTATAGATAAAGCGCACACAGCCGAAGGTATTCGCCAGCAACTGGCCAGATATTCTCCTTCCACAGTTTTTCCCGTATCTCCCGGAATATCTGAAGATCTCCTTCGCCCTGTCGGAAATGGGATCTGTTATTACTTTCCTGCGATACTTAACCACCAGAATCAGATGATAATACAGCAGAAATACGAAGGGCATTGTTGTCCAGTTCCACAATATATCAGCCCCTTCCCTCTTATTCGACTGACTATATTGTATCATATCCTGTTCCGTTTATCCAATATATTTTCGAACTATTGTTCTTGTTCTGTGAAACAAACGTTCTTTCGATGCAATTCATCCACCACCTGAAGAGGTCGGGGACTTCTTGCTATTTAATGTTAAAAGGCTTTTTCCTTATTATAAATGAAAAATGGCTAAACATTCAAATCCCTTTTTTTATAAGATGCATAAGTGACAAAAACCAGCACTGCGATCATCACAAACGACAGAATCAGAAATACCGCCTCAAATCCTCCGCTGTTTAACAGCTTATCCGCCTTAAAATACTCAAAAGGCGTAATGTACTTTAAACTTTCAAGGTTGCTGTTCATATTGACGGCGGACGAAATGATGAATGTAACCAGCAGGATTGCCGTAGCGACTGAGGCGGCAGACCTGGGTCGTCTGCTTGCGGCTGCTGTCGCCGTACCGATTACCAGAAACATCAGCTGTAAAATAAACATTCCGACCATCAATATGCAGATTTCACCGGTGATATCCTCTCCATCGGCGTACTTCCTCATCAGGACAACTGAAAAAGACAACGTTACAAGGTTGAATACGACAATATTAAAAAGGGAAGCAAGAAGTTTTGCCGTTACTACTTTTGTTCTTGAGACGGGTTTGACCAGCAAAAATTCCGTCGTTTTATCCCGTTCTTCCTTTGAAATGATATTGGCGCCGATCAGGGCGGCATGAACGGCAGCCAATAAAAGGAGATACAAATATAACATGCCATAAAATCCGCTGACTTTTGTCAGGTCGAAATTACCCATCCCCAAAACAGCTTTGATCGAACCCGGGATCTGTGACAACAATTCATTCATTGACTGGCCCGTTTCGGCATAAGCGGTAAATTTACCGATTGAGGAAACGATCATAAAAAATATTGCGACGCTCCATATGATAAGCGATTTCCTGTAAGCTTTTAATTCTCTTAAAAAAATATTCATCGATTTCCCTCCTCAAACCGCATGGATGTCTTTCCTGAGATAAATCAGGTAGCTGACTGCGATCGCGGCAATGATAAAGACGATACCAACCACCGCAAAAGAAGTTTCATATGCGCCATGTTTGATGATATAGGCAGCGTCAAAATACCGAAACGGAGAAAAATACCTGACCCTCTCTTCCCCAAGAAACGATCCAAGCGAACCTATGATGTAGAATCCGAACACAGTACTCAGGGATACTGAAATTACCGACTTTATTTTTCCTGCAATAACTGAAATCATAATTCCCAGAGCAGCCAATATCAACTGGACAAAGAACAGTGTGAGAGAAATCAAGAAGAAGACTTTCAGATTAAACGATTCAACTACAATGACGGCTGCTAAAATTGTCAAACCCAAATATATGATATTCGTAAAAACCAAAGCGGAAAATGCCGCCATCAGTTTGGACGTCATAATGTCAATACGGCTTACAGGTTTTGTCATCAAAAAATCCGCGGTTTTATCCCGTACCTCTTTGGAAACGATGGCCGTTCCAAGATTCATTGCCTGAATTGCCCCGCATAATACGACAAATGAGAAAACAAAAGAGTAAAAGCCTTCAAGCGTGGAAATACTGTCAATTAGTATGTTGAACCCTTTTTTTATTACATCCGGCATGTTGTTCAGAAAAGCCCTAAAATCTTCAATGTCGCGACCAAGTCCTTTAAAAAGAAAAATATACGCCACCGCCAGAAGCGCCATGGAGCATGCCCAAATAATGATCGATCTGCGATACGCCTTAAGTTCATGCAGAAATATATTCATGATCATCATGCCTCCTTTTCGTAATAGTGTATAAAGATTTCCTCAAGGCTCGGCTCCTCGATCCAAATATTGAGTATGTCCACATCCGAAAGCTTTTTCATGATCAGGTTGATATTGCCGTTGAATAAAAAGCTGACTCTTTTACCCTCTATCTCAAGGTTATTGATACCGCCAAGTTCAAAGTAGCCTTTTCCAATTTCCTCTTTCGTCTCGACTTTGAATTTTTTATAATTGTTTTCCGCCAAATCGCTGATCTTTTCCAATTTGATGATCTTACCTTCTTTGATGATCGCGACGCGGCTGCATAACCTCTGAACCTCGCTTAGAACATGCGAAGATAAAAGGATCGTGGTACCTTTTTTGTTTTCTTCCAGCAGCAGGTCAAAGAATTTCTGCTGCATCAGCGGGTCAAGGCCGCTGGTCGGCTCGTCCAGAATGATCAGCTTAGGCTCATGCAGCAGCCCCTGCACGATTCCCACCTTCTTTTTGTTTCCGAACGATAAATCGTCAATTCTCTTTTTTAAATCCAGATCCATGATTTCCGCAAGCTCTTTTATTCTTTTGCTGCAATCCTTTTTATAGAAACTCGCTGAGTATTTTAAAAGATCCATCACTTTCATCCTGTCGTAATAAAATACTTCCGAGGGTAAATAACCCACTTCCCGGGCAATTTCAGGAGCATACTTAATGCAATCCTTACCAAAGATTGTCGCGCTTCCGCTTGTGGGATAAATCAGAGACAGCAAAGTCCTGATCGTAGTTGACTTGCCGGCCCCGTTAGGCCCGATAAAGCCAAAGATCTCGCCTTCTTCAACATTAAAATTGACGTCGATGATTCCTCTGGACTTACCATAATATTTGGTAAGATTTTTGATTTCTATCACATTCATAACGGCACCTCCCGTTTACATCCCACGGATTGCTGAGCTATCGTATTTATCACATATTCTTTGTTCCCGGGCTCTAAATTATTACTCCGTCGCTTTTATATGCTGTCCTTTCTGCTCCTGATTGGTTATTCGGGGAAAAATAGGAATTCAAGAAAATAAAAAAAGGCCTCGCTTGAGGCCGGACTTAAGCCACCTTAAACAATAATTACGACATTTCCTGTTTTTTGGCCTGTTTCAACATACCGGACAGCCTCGACAATCTGTTCCAGGGGATAGCTCTATCGATAATTGCCCTATACTTTCCGGC
>DATMXY010000607.1:0-3627 GCA_035561275.1 Anaerovoracaceae bacterium
AAATAGGAGTATATCACTTTACGGGGTATTTCTTTTTACAGACCTCCAGGGCCTCGCCGATGGCGTCCAGGGCCTTTTTCAGGTCTTCCTCCGTATGGCGGTAACAGATATAGTAGTGGTGGTACGGCTGGATGAACAGGCCCCGACGGATCGTCTCCGTATAGAAGCATTCCCTCCGTTCCTTATATCGGTCGTCCACCTTGTCAAAGGCAAAGAACGGCATGGGCGGAAAATCGGAATGAGAAGCGGGAACGCCGGCGTCTTCGAATAATTTTCTTGAGTCTGCGATGAATTTCTCACCTTTGGTCCAAATGGCGTCCAGAACCTTGTCCCGCTGCAGGATTTCGATGCACTTCAAGGCCGCCGCCATTTCCAGGCTGTTGGGAAAGAAGGTGGAGCTGATGAAAACTTTACTTTCCGCGACCTTCATGAACTCCGCTTTTCCTACGCAGGCGGAGATCGCGTAGCCGTTGGCCAGCGCTTTGCCGAAGGTGGATAAATCAGGCGTTACGCCGTAGCGCTGCTGAGCGCCGCCCATGGCGGCGCGGAATCCGGTACGGATCTCATCAAAAATCAGTACCGCGCCGTATTGGTCCGCCAGAGCCCTGACCCCCTCAAGGTATCCGGGCGGCGGCGTCATGACCTGCTTAGCCGTGGGGTGCCCCACCGGAGTAACGATGATCCCCGCCACCTGGTCCCTGTTTTCCTTCAGCAGCTTTTCCAGAGCGTCCAGATCGCCGTAGGGGAATTCCTTCGTCAGTTTCTGTACCGCTTCCGGCACGCCCCCGTGGTTCTCCACGGCCCAGTCGTGCCATCCGTGGTAACCGCACCGCAGAATGATATTCTTATCGGTATAGCCCCGGGCGATGCGTACGGCTACTCCCGTGGCGTCGGAACCCGTCTTGACAAGGATTGACATCTCCGCGCAGGGAATCAGCTCCGCCAGCTTCTTTTCCAGTTCGTTCTGAATGGGCTGAACAAGGGAAAAGCAAAATCCGCTGTCCATCTGCTTTTTGACCGCGTCGTTGATCTCCGGTTCATTGTAACCCAAAATGATGGGCCCGTACGCGCAGAGCATGTCGATATAGTCGTTTCCGTCCACGTCGACGATGTGCCCGCCGTAACCCCGCTCGATAAAAATCGGATATTCTCCGGGAATGAAATTGTAGGGGCGCCGGATCCCCATCAATCCTCCCGGAGAGAGGCTCTGCGCCTCATCGAACATTTCCATGGATTTTTTCAGTTGCAGCTTTTGGCTTTCCATAATAATAACCCTCCCTAAACATTGGTTGAAAAATCTGTCAATTTTTCGAAATGAAAATCAGCTCCGGCGGCTGGTTCCGCTGATTGCCGTTTCCGGCAGCGGGGCCGACTTCGCCGTTCAGCAGTTCTTCAGGTATTCGATCTCCTTTTGGGTAAGCTTGCGGTAATGGCCTTCCTTAAGATGCCCCAGATAGAGATCCCCGATGGCGACGCGCTCCAGATCCAGTACCTTATTCCCCACCGCCGAAAACATCTTGCGCACCTGGCGGTTTTTCCCCTCGTATATCTTGACCTCTACGATAGCATAACGCTCCGCCTGTTTGATCACGTTTACCACGGCCTTTGACGTTATAAAACCGCCGATGTCGACCCCATTGCGGAGCTTTACGATCCTTTCGCCGGAAAGCTGGCCGGAAACCCTGGCGCGGTAGGTCTTATAGACCTGGTGTTTCGGATGGGAAAGTCTCTGGGCCAGGTCGCCGTCGTTGGTCAGGAGCAGCATGCCGGAAGTGTTGTAGTCCAGCCTTCCAATGGAGAAAAGGCGCTCCTCGATATCCGCCACCAGCGCCATGACCGTGGGCCTGTCCTTTTCATCATCCGCGGATGTAATATACCCTTTAGGTTTGTTCAGCATGATATATACCTTCTTTGCATCCTGTCTTACGACACGCCCGCCGACCTCCACCACGTCGCCTTCCGTCACATCATATCCCGGCTCCTTCATGACAGCGCCGTTGATCCTGACCTTTCCCTGCAGGGTGAGCTCGTCCGCCTTTCGCCTGCTGGCGATCCCGGCCTGGGCAATGTATTTGTTCAAACGCATTTTTTTCTCCTTTGCCGATAGTTCGTGGGCATTTACCGCCTCTTTATAACGTGTTTGCATTGTTTCTGCCTTCTTTTTTCGACTGATACATTGCCTGGTCTGCCCGCTTCAGAACAGCGGAAAAATCTTCATCGCTGTCTTTAAAATATGATATGCCTACGGATAAAGTTGGCTGTAATATTTCATCGCCGGCGGGAATTCTCAAAGAGGATACGGTATTCAGTATCTTGTCGCCAAAATAAGCGGCGTCTTCTTCCTTCGAACCGTAAAAGATCCCGACAAATTCGTCTCCTCCCCAGCGGATCAGCTTATCAGAGCTTCGGATAGACTGATAGATCGCATTTACCACTTCCTTCAGAACCCGGTCGCCCGCGTCATGTCCGTAACTGTCGTTGATACGCTTGAAATTATCGATGTCTACCAGCATGATCACAGGGCTCGAACCGTTCATATGAAATTCTCCGAAGGCCCTCATCAGTTCTCTTGTGCCGTATTTCCGGCTGTATGCTCTCGTCAGCGGATCCATATTGATTTCTGATTCCAGCTGTTTTTTTGTATATCCGAAATGCCACTTTTCTATCATCATTAAAAAAGTAAGGAAGGAAGCAATTACAATGATCAGCAGAAGCACCAGACGCATTACAAATTTTGTCGTCATCTCTTTGCTTTTTTCATTCGTTCTGTCAATGTACCACTCCACCTCATTGGTCGGAACTCCCATGGCGACGATCCAGTCATAATCCTGATACAGCCTGGCATAGGATAACTTTTCAGAAATTTTATCGCTGTTCAGCTCTTTAAAGTAGTAATTGAAGAATAACTCCCCGTCCTTTTTGACTCCTTCCAATTCGGCAAGATACGGAAGGTTGCCTTTTATGTCCGACATATCGGTGGACAGATAGGTTCCCTCCGTTTCCGGCATGCTCGAATGGGCAAGTCTTATGGCGTAGTTTTTACCGCCCTCATAGTTTAATACTTCGTTTACCCATATATAAGAGTCGTTATCAAACCTTAATCGTTTGATTCTATCCAGAGTAGAAGCTTTTACCCTGTCTTCGATATAATCGCGGCGAAACCCGAATAAACAGGAAATATCTCCGTGATCGATCATTCTGTAATACAGCATCGTGGATTTTATTTTTTCCAGAGTAGCGGGAATGTCCTGCTCAAGCAGGCCGTCAGGATCATAAAGCGCGGTGCGGTTCCTGTTATTCCAGAGAAAAACCGTCCAGTGGTAGGGGTCGCCCTCCACAACAGAATCCATGCTGAACTTCGCGATACAGAAATCCATAAACTCATTATCCGGTAAGCTTTTCTCAAAATCCAGAGATTGGTATCTCACGTCAACAAATCTTTTATAACTCGCCGCTTCTGCCGCTCTGCTCGTATCAATTTCATAGATCAGATTGGCGATCGTATCTTTCAAAAATGATCTTTTTAAATCAATGATCGTATTTTGGGTTTCGTTCTGATAGATATCTTCTATCCCTTTATACGAAATCAGATAAAAATAGCTGATAATTGAGCATACGGCAATAATC
>DATMXY010000608.1:0-2087 GCA_035561275.1 Anaerovoracaceae bacterium
ACTAAATCCGATTTCAAAACAGGATCGAAACCGTCGACCGGACCAAGATCCGCGGCGGGGGTTAAACCGGCCGCCAAATCAATTGCCGGATCGGAATTTAAACCGAGGGATGGAAAATCAAAATCCGAACCGGAATTCAAACCGAGGGCCGCCAAATCAAATGCCGGATCGGAATTCAAACCGAGACCCGCCAAATCAAATGCCCGATCGGAATTCAAACCGTGGGCCGGAAAATCAAAAGCCGAACCGGCTTCCGGAGACGAGAATCTGATCATCGGTAGAAACCCGGTTATGGAAGCCCTGAAAAGCGGTCGGGAGATCGATAAACTGCTCATTTTAAGGGATGCGGAAGGCTCCATCCGGAAACTCATCGGAATGGCGAAAGATAAGAATCTGCTCTGCCAGTTTGTCGAGAAAACCGCACTGGATCGGATCGCCGGCGGAAAGGTGCATCAGGGCGTCATTGCCTTTATATCCAACTTTGAATACTGCGAGCCCGAGGACATCCTGGAAAAAGCCCGCCGCAATGGGGAAGCCCCTTTTATTATCATCCTGGACGGGATCGAGGATCCGCACAATCTGGGAGCCATCATGCGGACGGCGGACGGCGCAGGAGCCCACGGGATCATCATACCGAAGCGAAGGGCAGCCGGGATCACGGATGTGGTGGCCAAAGCGTCTGCCGGAGCCGTTGAGTACGTTGCCGTGGCGAGGGTTTCAAACATCGCGCAGGCCATAGACCGGCTCAAGGAAGCGGGCGTATGGATCGCCGCCTGTGATATGGACGGAACAGAATATGACAGCGCCGAATTAAAGGGAAGCCTGGCGCTGGTTATCGGAGCGGAAGGCCAGGGAGTCAGCAGGCTGGTGAAGGAGAAGTGCGATTACATCCTCTCCATTCCCATGTCCGGAAAGATCGCATCGCTGAACGCGTCCAACGCCGCCGCAATATTGATGTATGAGGTCAAAAGGCAAAGAAAGGGGTAAAAAGGTAAAATGGGACAAACCATGGGCCGGAATGAGACGGGGTTCGCAGGCAGCAATTACACGGAACTCGATGACGAAAAACTGGTCACGCTCGCACAGGACGGCGATGAAAACGCGGAAGAATTTCTGATCAGAAAATATAAGGACGTGGTCAGAAGCAAGGCTCATTTATACTTTATGGTGGGCGCCGACAGCGAGGATATCGTCCAGGAGGGTATGATAGGAATTTTTAAAGCCATTCGGAGTTATAATAAGACCAGACAAGCGTCCTTCCACACATTTGCGGAAATCTGCATCAACCGCCAGATCATTACGGCCATCAAGCGCGCGACCCGCTTGAAGCACTCGCCGCTGAACACTTCGGTATCACTGAGCAGACCGCTGTCGGATACGGAGCCGGATACGACGTTGGAAGAAACTTTGTCCTCCAACAGCAATACTGATCCGGAAGCGATTTTCCTGCTCAAGGAAGATATGGACTACATTGAAGGAAACGGAGCCGAAATCTTCAGCGATCTTGAACTTTCTGTCTGGAATGAATACCTAAGAGGAAGGTCCTACATCCAGATTGCGGAAATTACAGGAAGGTCGCCGAAGGCCATCGACAATGCAATTCAAAGGACAAAGCGAAAACTGGAACTATATTTAGGCCGTTGAATAATCGCCTTATCGGTGAATCTCACATGGCCAATTCAAATCGATCAAGTCGATTTGAAATCTATTGACATTGGCGGGCAAATATAGTACCATATCCATTAGTGTCGAACAGCTAGTTTTGCTGTTGTAGCTCAGTCGGTAGAGCACTTCCTTGGTAAGGAAGAGGTAGGCAGTTCGAACCTGCTCAACAGCTCCAATTTTTTAACTATTAGAAATTATAAGGGATACTTTCTTTTACGGACAGTCAGGATGTATCGACATGAAGAATATCAAAAGGGTATCAAAAACGGAGGAATGAAAAGATGGCAAAAGCTAAATTTGAAAGAACAAAGCCCCATGTTAACATCGGGACTATCGGTCACGTAGACCACGGCAAGACCACGTTGACGGCGGCAATCACGAAGACATTGTTCACCAGATACGGATTGGGCCAGATGGTAGCC
>DATMXY010000609.1:0-11823 GCA_035561275.1 Anaerovoracaceae bacterium
TGTCTATGCGATGAGCGCCATGTGTGTAAGCGAAACCGCCTGGGCGGAATTTTCACCGGAACAGCAGGCGGCGATTCAAAGGGCCGCTGAAGAAGTACAGCCCTGGCAGATTCAGGCCACAAGAGACCTGATCGATAAATACATGATCGAAATGAGGGCAAACGGCGTGGTCATCACCGAACTGTCAGACGAAGATATCGCCACATTCATGCCTGCCGCCGAAAGAACCTGGGAAAACATGAAATCCATTTACGGCGAAGACAAAATTGAACAGCTAAAAGCTGAAATATCAGCTGTCAGAGGGAAATAACGCCCTTAAAAGGCCTCCAGATATTTTAGCGGAAGAAAGCAGGTAATAGGTATGTTTGGTAAATTAGAACAAACACTGTTTAAATTTGAAAAAATATTGGTGATGATCCCTTTTGTAGCGATCTTTATAACGGTGGTCGAACAGGTTTTCCAAAGGCTCTTTAACCTGCCGATACCGGATACCAGCGACATCAGCCTTGTTTCACAGGCGACGTTTACCTTCTTAAGCATTGGCCTGCTGGTTTATACAGGCAACCATATCACGATCGAAGTACACAAAATGATCAGAAACAGGAAGCTCCTGTTTGCGGTTGAACTGACCGGAAGCGTCTGCATGCTTTTCATAGCGGGTATTTTTCTTTACCTGAGCTATGGATTGCTGACCTATGCCTTTGACAGCGGTTCGGCGACAATGGCTTTGAGGATACCCCTGTGGATCCCTTACGGGTCCATGATGGCAGGAATGATTTTAATGATAATCCATCAGATCGGCGCCATATTGAAACTGTTTTACTATATGAAACATCCTTCGGAACGGGCTGACGATATCGATATAGAAAGCATGAGGTGACAGGTATGGCTTTAGGAGTAATGATCGTATTATTATTTATCCTGCTGGTCATCGGAGTGCCCGTTGGATTCACATTCGCGGCTTCAGGGATCATTGGCGGCTTTCTTTCAAACTTTCCGATCTCGACCATATCCTCTTCGACCTACTATGGACTGGCTTCCTTTCCGCTTCTGGGCATCCCGCTTTTTATTCTGGCCGGGGAGCTCATGAACCGGGGCAAGCTGATCGACAGGCTGGTTGACGTCAGTGAATTATGTTTTTATTGGCTGCCCGGACGTACGGGTCATGTCAGCATCGTTTCCAGCGCGTTTCTGGGAGCGATGACGGGGTCGTCGGTAGCGACGGTAGCTGCCATCAGCAGCAGCCTGGGTCAAAAGATGATAGAAAAAGGGTATGACAGGGGCTATGTGGCTTCCATCAATGCGGCGTCAGGGCTGCTGGGAGTATTGATCCCGCCTTCCATCCCCCTGATCGTTTACGGAGCTGCGGTGGGCGTTTCCGTGTCTGAACTCTTTCTCGCCACAATCGTGCCGGGAATCATCATGACGATAGCCTTCATGCTGCTTCACGGATTCTGCCTGCCGAAGGTGCTGAAAAAAGAAACGGCGGAAGGTAAAAATGAAAATGCCAGAGGAATCCGGAGGGAAGTTTGGAGGAGCGGCAAAAAGCGTGTCATACGCGCCTTGCCGGCGCTCGTTCTGCCGGTCATCATCCTTGGCGGCATCTACTCGGGGCTGACTACCCCTACGGAAGCGGCAGGTATCGGAGGATTTTACGCGCTGATCATCATTCTCCTCTTTGGGATGGTGAGCGCAAGGAAGGTCCCCGACATTTTCTGGACGGCGGCAAGAACCGCAGGATCCATATTAGTTATCATCGGTTTTACCAGCGTGTTCAATAAGATCCTGACGCTGATGCAGGTGCCTCAGATCATAGCCGAGGCGACGGTAAGCCTGACGACCAATCCCTATATCTTTCTCATCTTTGTGAATCTCATTTTATTCCTGGCAGGCATGTTCATGGAAACAAACGCCGCGGTGCTGCTGCTTTCTCCGCTTTTGTTCCCTTCGGCCATGGCGCTGGGAATCGATCCGGTCCATTTTGGCATCGTTCTGGTTACCAATATTGAGATCGGCCTGATCACACCTCCTATGGCGGCAAACATCTATGTTTCAGCCAGGATCAACGGATCCAACCTCGTGGAGATGTGGCCGCACACATGGAAGTTTCTGGTGACGGCTCTGTGTGTTTTGATCATAGTCACCTATTTTCCGGAGCTTTCGCTCTGGTGGAAGTAATAACAAGCAAGGAGTGATTTGCATGAAAGGCAGAGTAGTATCAATGACCGGAATCGAACAGGTCCAAATTAAAGAATTTGACCTGCCGGAACCTGAAAAAGGCGAAATTCTGATGGAAGTTATCAAGAGTAATATCTGTGGGTCCGACGTACATATGTGGGAAGGCAAGCATATATTCAAAAATCATGTTTTAGGCCATGAAATGGTTGGACGGGTTTACAAGCTGGGGGAAGGCGTTACCACAGATTACGCAGGCGAAAAGGTGAAAGAAGGAGACAGAATTTGCCCTGTTTACTATCTGACCTGCCTGAAGTGCAAAGCCTGCCTGGAGGGAAACTTTAACGTATGCACGCACGGCAGCGATTTCCAGGGGCAGCTGGCAGACAAATATCCGCATTTTACGGGAAGCTTTGCAACCCACTATGTGATCCATCCAAATCAGTATTTTTACAAAGTTCCCGAAAATATTCCGGACAATGTCGTTGCGGGGGCAAACTGCGGGATCGCGCAGATGCTGTACGCCCTGGAAAGCATCAATATCAGGATCAACGACTATATTGTCGTGCAGGGTATGGGCGGACTGGGCCTGTTTACCGCTGCCATCTGCGATATCAAAGGAGCCAATGTCATCGCCATCGATTCGGTGGACGACAGGCTGCGGGAGGCGAAGGCTTTTGGCGCGAAGCATGTCATAGATATGAAGAAATTTGTTACAAAGGAAGCCCGCTATGATGAGATCCTGAAAATTACCGGAGAAAAAGGGCCCGATATCGTCGTGGACGTATCCGGATTTCCCGCGGCCTTTGACGAAGCCGTCCGCATGTGCAAAATCGGCGGCACCGTTCTTGAAATCGGCAATGTGAGCGTGGACGAATCCATGAACACAACCGTCGTGCCGGGACAGATCGTGAGAAAATGCCTGACGGTCAAAGGCATCCTGCGCTATCCGCCGATTTACCTGTATAAAACCTTAAAATTCCTTGAGAATTATCATGACAAATATCCGTTCAATTCCCTGACGGATCAATGCTATTCCCTTGACGAGGCGCAGACCGCCTTGCAAAAATCTGCGAGAAAAGAAGTAAAACGGGCTATCATTGAGCCAAATAAAAAGTAAAAAATTCAGGAACGGAAACAGGAGGAGCCGATGAGCAGGAGGTTTATCAGAAGATCATTGCTGTATGTGCCGGGCAGTTCCGGCAAAATGCTCAGTAAGTCCGTCGATCTGAACGCCGACAGCATCATTGCCGATCTGGAGGACGCGGTGAGCATGACCGAAAAAGACGCAGCCCGGGAAACCATATCGGAATTTATCCCGCGCATTCAGGCGGCTGGAAAGGAAGCGGTAGTCAGAGTAAACGCTATGAACACATTTTTCGGAGTGAAAGACCTGATCGCCGTCGCAGAGATGAAACCGAATGCCGTGATCGTACCGAAAGCTGACGTTTTATCGGTAAAGATGGCGGATAACATCCTGTCCGGGCTTGAAGAACACCTGGAACTATCAAAAGGCAGTATCCATATTATCCCCCTGCTGGAAACCGCGGCGGGCATCATGGACGCTGTGAACATAGTGGGCGCATCTCCCAGAATCAACGGGGTGCAGCTGGGCGCTGAGGATCTGACAAAGGAACTGGGCATAAAAAGGACGGCAGCCGGAGATGAGATCGCATTTGCGAGGCAAAGGCTGGTGTATGCGGCATGCGCATATAACGTCGACTGCTTTGACACACCCTTTACCGGTATTAAGGATATGGAAGGCCTGGGGGAGGACGCGTGCAGTGCTGCCGCAATGGGGTTTACAGGAAAAACATGCATCCACCCGGCCCATATCGACGCCATCAACCGTGTCTTCAGCGTTTCCGGGGAAGAGATCAATCATGCCCGCCGTTTGGTGGAAGCGTTTGAAATCGCGGTCAGCCGGGGAAAAGGGGCATGCATGTTTGAAGGAAAGATGATCGACGCTCCCATAGCGGAGCGGGCGAGAAAGCTGTTGAGCAAGGCGGCGGAATAAAATCGCCGGCAGACAACCGGCTGATACCGACTCATAGCCGGTTGAGAATGTTCTAATTAGGAGGAAAACCATGTCAGAATCAGAAGTTCAAAGCTATATTAAAAGTTTGATCGACAGAGCCAAAAAGGCACAGGCTGTCGCAGAAAAATATACCCAGGAGGACGTCCGCCATTATGCCGCATGCATCGGCTGGCTGGCGCTCAATAACGCGGAAAAATGGGCAAAGTTCAATTTCAATGAAACCAAGATGGGCGATATTCAAAGCAAAATAAACCGAACCTCAGCCCGTGCGCGAGGGCTTACCAACGATTTGAAAAATGCAAAAACCGTAGGCGTGATCGAAGTCGACGAGAAAAAACAGCTGGTTAAGATCGGGAAGCCGGTGGGTATCGTCGGCGCGCTGATTCCGACGACGGTGCCCGCGGGAGTCGTGTTCATCGGAACGATGAATTCCATTATGGGCCGCAACGCCATGATCTGTTCTCCTCATCCGAGAGCAGAGAAAACAGTCAATATGGTGGTGAACGATATCAGAAGCCTGTTTCAGAAGCTGGGGATACCGGAAGATTTACTGTTAACCATTGAAGAGCCTTCCCTGGCAAAGACAAATGAACTGATGAAGCAGTGCGATCTCATCGTTGCAACCGGCGGAGCAGATATGGTAAAGGCGGCCTATTCCTCCGGAACGCCTGCATACGGCGTAGGCGCGGGCAATGTCGTGGTTGTCATCGACGAAACCGCCGACTTCAGGGACGCCGCGAAGAAGGTCATGCTCGCACAGTTAAACGACCTGGCCATCGGCTGTTCAACAGAGAACTCAGTGGTGATCCAGAAGGATATTTATGACGAGACGATCAAAGCCATGGTTGACACGGGAGCTTACGTCTGCAATGAGGAAGAGAAGGCGCTGCTGCAGAAAACCTTGTGGTTTAACGGACATTTAAACGGAAGCATCATCTGCAAGCCGGCGGCCTATATCGCAGAGGCGGCCGGATTCAATATCCCGGAAGACAGGACCTGGATCCTTGTGGAGGAAACAGGTTACGGCCCGGAATTCCCGTTCTCGGGCGAAAAGCTTTCCGTCGTTGTCACAGCCTATCAGTACGATACATTTGACGACGCCATCGAGCTTGTAAACAATATCCAGGCTTACAGCGGGGCGGGGCATTCATGCGGCATCCACAGCAACGACGACGCGCGGATCCTGAAATATGCGCTGGCTACCCACACCAGCAGGGTCGCGGTAAAAATGACTGTGGGCACGTCAAACGCGGGGAACTGGAACAACGGAATGCCGTGGACCATCAATCTCGGCTGCGGCACCTGGGGCGGCAACATCACATCGGAAAATATAACCTATAAGAATTATATCAACACCACATGGGTTGCCAGAGAAATAAAAGATTTTAAAATCTCGACCGACGAAGAGATATTCGGTGATATAATGAAAGAAAAGAGACTGTTTCAAGGCTTGATTTAAGCGCAAGCAATCTGTCTTGTCCTATAGGAGTTGCTTCTCCTTTTAATTCTGGGAAAACGATAGTTTCAAACCGTTTTCCCAGTTTAATTGTACCGGAAAACTTCCGGCTGTATCGGCGTACCATTATTTCAAGTGATTTCATGAGAAAGGAAAAGTGTAATATGGCAGTGAATTGCGGTTACACGGGCGAATGTGATGAAAATAGTAATAGCGCCGGATTCCTATAAAGGAAGCTTAACGGCAAAAGAAGCCTGTGCCGCCATGAAAAGGGGCGTCCTGAAAGCGGCTCCGGATGCTGAAATCGTTACGATCCCCATGTCCGACGGCGGCGAGGGGACAACCCGGAGCCTTGTCGACTCCCTGGGGGGCGAGATGTTCCCATGCAAAGTCCTGAACCCTTTGGGGGAGATCATTACGGCGGAATACGGGATCCTGAGCGATAACACGGCGGTCATCGAAATGGCGGAAGCCTCCGGGCTGACCCTGATCGGAAAAGAACAAAGAGACCCGATGAAGAGCACGACCTATGGGACCGGAGAAATGATAAAAGATGCCCTGGACCAGGGGTGCCGCAATTTTATCCTCGGTATAGGCGGAAGCGCCACCAACGACGGAGGAGCCGGTATGGCGCAGGCGCTCGGCTACCGGCTGCTTGACCGGAACGGCCGCCAGATACCTTTGGGAGGGGCAGGTCTCGCCGAAACCGACAGGATCGACAAAAGCGCGGCAGATCCCAGGATCGGGGAAAGCAAGTTCACCGTGGCCTGCGACGTAGACAATCCCCTGTGCGGAGAAAACGGGGCAAGCAGCGTGTTTGGGCCGCAAAAGGGGGCCACTGCGGAAATGATCGGCGCCCTGGATAAAAATCTGGGCCGTTTTGCCGATATTATTGAAAGAGATATGGGAATTTACGTGAAGGACACGCCCGGAGCCGGAGCCGCCGGCGGACTTGGCGCAGGCATGCTTGCCTTCCTGGACGCAAATTTAAGAAAAGGCGTCGATATTGTCATCGACGCGGTGGGATTAAAGTCCGGCCTGATCGGCGCGGACCTGGTCATAACCGGCGAAGGCGGCTGCGATTTTCAAACCGTAAAAGGAAAAACCCCCTATGGAGTTGCAAAAACGGCGCAGCAGCTTGGGATCCCCGCAGTTATCATAGCGGGGCAGATCGGAAAGGGTGCGGAAGCGCTTTACGATCATGGCGTCGTTGGAATTTTTACTCTGGTGAACGGTCCCGTTTCACTGGATTACGCAATAGAAAACGCTGAAAGCCTGCTTGAAGACGCCGCCGCCCGTACGGTGCATTGCCTTTCCTGGTTCATGGAAGAATAAGGAGAATTATGGATACAACCGGGATATTGATCCCTTTGATAAAACTGTTTTTAATTATAATTCCCGGCTATATTCTGTCAAAAAAATGTATCATCAACGAAGAACAGAATAAAGGCATCTCGTTGATCGTAGTGTATGTCACATGGCCGTGCCTTATTGTCGACGCTCTTCAGATGCCGGTTTCCAGGGACCTGCTGATCAACGCGTGCTATGTGACTGCAGCCATGTTTACCACTCTGATCATTGCATATCTGTTGAGCCGGACGGTTTGCAGGGTGGCCTCCATCGAGAAAAGCAAAACTTACCTGTTTACATTCATGCTGATTTTTGCCAACACCGGATTTATGGGCATACCGATTTCTTTCGCTTTATATGGAAAAGAGGGGGTATTTTATGCCGTGCTCATCGACGCCCTCTGCAACATTGCGATCTATACCATGGGTATCGCGCTGATCAGGAAGTCCATTGGAATGGACGGGAAAGGGGATTACAGCCAATTGCTTTCCCCGGGAATGGCCGGTATTGTTATCGGAGCCCTGTTATTCCTGACCAATACAAGACTGCCTTCCGCTCTCGGAGAATCCGTCGCCCTGATCGGTTCGGCCACCGCCCCGCTGGCCATGCTGACCCTTGGATTTCAGTTGGGAAAGATCCGCCTGAAGGAACTCCTCGGCGATCTTCGGATTTATCTGTTGGCATTTTTAAAGCTGGCCATTATGCCGCTGATCTTTCTTTTGGTACTGACTCTGATCTTTACAGACCTGTCCCTTTTCGCAAAGGTCATAATCCTCGAAGCCTCCATGCCTGTCGCGGCTTCTTCGGCGATATTCACACAGCGGTACGACGGGGACGTCAAGTTTGCGACAAAAGGCGTTCTGCTCAGTACGGCGCTGTCTATCATTACGATCCCGATTTTCACCTTGCTGATGAATTGAACGGCGGTCTATAAAGTACAGTGTCTTTTGGTACGGTATCCCGGAATTTAAGCGTAACCTTGCCTTCTTATTATCCAAGCAGCCAATCAAGCACATTGATTTGCCTGATTCCATTATGGGAAGCCGGCGGCGTAAAGTCCATCGTAAGCAGGTATTTCGGGTTGTGGTCATTTATCGCATCAAGGGAAGCCAGTTCTCTTTCTAAAACAGTCTTTCCATTTTCCCCCGCGCCGCCTTCAACCGTATAGGCCACCTGATAGTATTCCGTGCCTTCCGGGCTGACGGCGACAAAGTCGACCTCTCCGCCTCTGAGTATGCCGACGTACACCTCATATCCTCTTCGAAGCAGCTCAAGATAGACGACATTTTCCAATATGCGGCCGGAATCCGCCCTTTTGCTGCCAAGCAGATAATAACGCAGGCCGATGTCAGACAGATAGTATTTGCCTCCGTTTACAAGGTGCTGTCTGCCCTTGACATCATATTTATTGGCTTTGTACAGGATAAAGCTTTCGGTCAATCCTTCCAGATAATTTTCTACCGTATGGACGGAAAGCTTCTTGCCGTCTGCAATCAGGGTGTTGGCAATTTTTGTGGACGACGAGAGGTTGCCGATATTGTCGAACAGATAGCGTACGACAGACTCAAGCTGAAAAACGTCTGTTATTCTTCTCCGCGCCACGATGTCCTTGAGAATAATCGAGTCGTAGATGCCTCCCAGATACGCCCGGATGTCTTTTTGCTTCTCAAGCTCCATAGCGTAGGGAAAAGAGCTGTTTTGTATATAGTCCCGGTATTTCAGCATCAGGTCTGTTTTATCTCCTCGTGCCGACATATACTCGGCAAAGGAAAGAGGCAGCATTTTAATCTCGATATAACGGCCCGAAAGCAGCGTTGCCAGCTCACCGGATAAAATGTGCGCATTGGAGCCGGTTATATAGACGTCGCAGTTCTTTTTTATAAACAGGCCGTCAACGGCCTTCTGAAACTCCGGGACAGTCTGCACTTCGTCAATGAAAATATAGTTCATCGCTTCTGCATCCAGGTGCTGTCTGATATACTCATACAGCTTCATATATGTGTCGAGCTCGTGATAGTCCGGGTCTTCAAGGTTCAGGCGTACGATTTGATTCTCTTTCACGCCCTGTCCCCGGAGATAATCAATATATAGGTCAAACAGCGTAGATTTGCCGCAGCGGCGGATGCCTGTAATTACCTTTATGAGCTGCTTATCCTTCAAGCCGGCGAGCTGCTCAAGGTATGTCGGTCGGGCAATCAATTTATCCATTTAAACCACACCTCCATTTATGCTGATTATAGCATATTATCTTAGCCATGTAAACATTTATGCTATGAGGTGCACAGATATGCAAATTTCTACAAAATAATGCTTTCTAAGCAAAATAATGACTTGCGGCAAGGCCGCAAGGTAAGAATCATCGAATCATGCCTACAAAGATATGTAATAAACCCTTTCATTTTGATGCCGAACCAAGCAGCTTAATTCTATTTCAAAAAGTGGCATTATCTCAAGTGAATTACATAGTGACATTATCATAAGTTAATCACAAATTAATCACAAATTATATTTTAGCACCTTGACACGCAAGGGGATATTATTCTACACTTAGAAAGAAGGGCTTGTAAGATGGACGAGTACGGCCTCCGCACCGCCAATAAAAAGTTTTGAGGAATGCTATGAAAGTCACATTAAAAACGATTGCCGCTCTTGCGGATACATCTCCAGCCACGATTTCTCGGGTCCTGACCAACCGCGGGTATGTCAACGAGGAGACCCGCCGCCGCATCGAGGTGGCGATCCAGGAAAGCGGTTATACGCCCAGAGAGTCCAAATACGTCTCCATTACCCAGACAGAGAAGATCATCCTGGTGATCTCCAGCAACATCACCAGCCAGATCTATATCGATTATTTCCAGGGCTTGACCGCCTATCTGGGAGAAAAGGGCTATCTGTGCCTGGAGGCCTATACCGCCCAGGACACAGCCAAGGATATCCGCTATCTGAAATTTGCCAACGACAACCATTTCGGTGCCATCGTCCTGCTCAATCTCTCAGAAACACCGGAGCTGATCCGAGAGCTGAAAGACATCCGGTGTCCGGTGGTTTTTGTAAACCGATACCTGCGGTCTGCAGACGTGGATGCCATTTGTGTAGACAACTATCGGGGCGGGTACGCTGCCACCAAGTATCTGATCGATGCCGGGCATACCCGCATCATCCATCTGGCGGGCACTCCCACCTCCGTGGTCACTCAGGACCGGATGTTGGGCTTTCACGACGCTATGGTAGATGCGGGACTCCCTATCTCAGATGAAAACATTTTCCAGGGAAACCTGCTCCAGGACAGTGGCGAACAGCTGGGCAACTGGCTGGCGACTACTCCAAATGACTTCACCGCCGTTTTCGTGTCCAACGACTTCATGGCCGTGGGGCTTCTGAACGCGCTGCATGAGCACGGCCTTTCCGTTCCGGAGGACGTGAGCATCATCAGTTTCGACACCACGCCAATGGTCAAAAACGCCCGAGTCAAGCTGACCACCGTTGGCTTCAACAGCCATGAGATGGGGGAAGCTGCGGGAGAGATCGTCTACCAGCGGATGCACTTCCAGAAATCCTCCCCCAGGCGGGTCATCTACCCGGCTAGCATTGACGAGGGAGATAGTGTGAAACGGCTGAAATAAGTTTAATCTCATACTGGCATGAATAAAGTGCGGTTCCGTGTCCCGGAAACGCACTTTTTCCATATTTCTCATATTCACTTATCCAACTGTAAAGGGAATTGTAAGGAATACTTCACCTGATGCGATTTCTGTTAATATTTGATCATGAACTTCCTGATGATCTTGACCAGATCGTCGTATCCGCCCGCAAACTGGTCCAGGGTTTTGTTGACCGGTCCGAAGGTGTCGAACTCTTCTACGCTCATTTCATCATAAGCTTTCACAAAATCCGGATGCTTTCTCAGCTCTTTGATATAGTACGGGTTCACTTCGTCGTCCATGCGGGCCTTAATCTCGAAATTCGAACCGTTGAAGGGCACCTGGTTCTTGTACGGGATGGTCATGATCATATCTCCCCCGATGAACTCAAGCCACTGCAGCGGCGTTCTGTAAGCGGCGGAAAGCAGCTTCGTCTTCCACCCTCTTTCTTTGTAGACCCTGTACGCCTTTTTCACGCAGGCGATCCCGGCATAGTGCAGAGCGCAGGGGTCGATGCAGATGTTCTGCTTTTCGGCGCTTTCTCTGAGCCAGTCGTCCAGCCTCCCCACCATGATGGTGCAGACAGGGTTGAGCTGTGAATTTTCAAGGCCCTCGGCCGTTCTTCTCGCAAGGCCACGCTCCACCGCTTCCCCCACTGCAATAGCCTGGGTTGCGCTGAAGGATACGGTTGCGTTGACGCTTACCCCGCGGTATGTCATTTCTTCAAAGGCTTTGATACCTGCCGAAGTTGCCGGTGCTTTCACCTGCATATTCGGAGCAAGTGTATTGAAGTAAACGGCCTGCTCCACTAGCTTTTCAGTATTGTTAAAGTATTTCGTATTGGTCTGGATGGAGATACGGCCGGTTCCTGTTTTGGTATCAAACAAAGACGCAAGGAGCTTCGCTCCGTCCACCGCCATTTTCTCGATGACGATCCATGCGATCTCGTCCTCGGATTTGGTCGGATTGTCCTTTATAAGCTTTGCGATGTAATCGCGGTAGCTGTCCAGTTCCTTTTCCAATACACCCTTTACGATAACGGGGTTTGTGGTGGCTCCCACCGCGCCTCTTTCGATGGCGTAGGTTAGCTCCTTGATGGAACAGGAGTCGTTCCAGTACTTTGTCATCGGATATTTCTGTGTCATTTCCAATAATTTGTCCAT
>DATMXY010000610.1:0-5547 GCA_035561275.1 Anaerovoracaceae bacterium
AGTTATCAGAGAAGGGTGAACTCTGCAATTCCTAGCGTCGATTTGAATCTATCGTTATCGGCTGATTTTACCGGATGAAATTTGTCATGATCCAGGGTTCCCTCTCTGGCGGCGTCTGTTTGCCTTCCCGGATAGATTTCAGCATCCATGCCATGTTGTTGCCAAGGGTACGCATGATCTGAAGGCCCTCAAGGTCTTTCCGCACATCGTCCGGCGTAAAGCCGTGGACCATGTTCCAGTATTGGGAAGAGACCACCGGCATCTGGCTGATTGTAAAATATCTGTTCAGGCGGTCAAAGGCTGTGGTGGCGCCGCCCCGCCGGCAACTGACGATGGCGGCGGCCAGTTTATGGGCAAACTTATGGGAACTTGAGAAGAACGCCCGGTCAAGCACCGCACAAAGCGCTCCGTTAGGCCCGGAATAATATACCGGAGACCCGATAACGACGCCGTCTGCGTCCAATATTTTTTTTATCAGCTCATTACAGACGTCGTCGTCAAAAACGCAGCGCTCCAGTTCCTCGCACCGGCCGCATGCTATACAGCCGCGGACCGGCTTGCTTCCGATATGGAAAATCTCCGTTTCGATCCCATTTTTCTGCAGGGCGCCGGCAACCTCGGTCAGCGCGGTATAGGTGCAACCCTCCTTGTGCGGGCTTCCGTTAACCAATAATACTTTCATTTGATCTATCCTTTCTCTATTAAATTTCATAAGCTCATTTTATCATATGTGGTCCTGGTGGTCCTGCTTATTCCTGTAATTCCAGGCCAGCCCGACATTTCTTCTGAAAAGCTGGTAAGGCAGTTTGACCCCGGTGAGCAGCGGCAGGATCTTTTTATTATAGGTATCCTCATCCATGGATAGAAGGGAATCGAAGCGGAACAGCTCCAGCAGTTCTTCCTTTTGTGTGAAGGTTTCGCCAAGCTTTGTTTTCAGGGGATCACTCAGGTGCTTTTTATTCCATGGGCATGCATCCTGGCAGATGTCACATTCGAAGAAATAGTTATCCGGCATCTCTTTGACCGTATCCGGAAGATTATCCTCCTCAAGCAGGTTAGACAGACACTTTGAACGGTTCAGACCATGCTGCTCGATAGCGCTGCCGGGGCAGATTGAAATACAGGCTGTGCACCCGCCGCAGCGAACTTCCTCCAACGGGTATTTTTCTGCCAGATCCGCGTTGGTCACGATCCCTCCCAATGCCTGGAAGCTTCCGTATTTCCTGTTGAGCAGCAGGGTATTTTTCCCCTGCCAGCCAAGTCCGGCTTTGACTGCGGCAGGCTTCAGGGGGATACTGCCTTCTTCGGAAAGCCCGTCGTATATGATTGCCTCAAATCCGCGGGAAACCAGATGATCGCGCAGCGGCTCCAAAGGTCCGACGACGTTCCAGTAAAACCCTGACAATGTCAGCCGGCTCATCCTGCCATGGTTATCCGGCTCCTCTCCGGGAAGGCGGAACCCGCCGATGTAAACGCCGGCTACGATCAGGCTTTTTGCATCCGGCATCAGGTCCTTAGGCTGCCTGCCCCGAAATAATTCTATAGGCTCCAATGCTTCAGCGTCAATAAACCGGATTTCATTGATCATTTGGCCTTCAGCGATTTGCTTCAGTTCTTCCTTAAGTTTATCCATTGAGGCTCTCCTTTCAAATGAGGCAATCCACATGAACTACCCGGACTATGGCTTTTGATTTTGACATGGGACCCCTGCCTGGCATAAGCCGCAGCCGAGGATATAATCTCCCCGCTCGATATCTTCCGGCCAATACCTTTCCGCAAAAAATTCTTCATATGCGTCGCAGGCTTCTTTATCGTGTCCGTCCGCCGTTATGGCCCCTGCGGGGCAGCGTTTCATGCAGGCTCCGCAGCTTCCGTTCCTGAAATACAGACACCACTCGTTATAGGCGGAATATGGTCTGACCGAGGGAAGAAGCTCCGCTTCTACGATCAGCGAAGTAATGCGCACCGCTTTGCCTTTTTCGGTAATTAGGCCTTGGGACAGCCCGAAGGTCCCCAGTCCGGCAGCATAGGCGCTGTGGCGGTGGGACCATTTGGATGCGTGTCCCAATTTCTTTGAGCGGATGGTACAAAACTCCGGGAGCAGATCGATGGAAACGCTTCGAATCCCCATGCCAGCCAATTTCTCTACCAGCTTTCCGCTGAATTCTTTCATCAAAGGCTCCCATTCTCCCCTGGAAACGATCCATTCCCTGCAAGGACGCTTTTTCTCTTTTGACTGCGCCAGTTTTGTTTCCGCTGCCTGTGGAAAGACCATCGATACCACGAATAATTTTTCCTTCAAGACAGGTCCCGGGTATTTCAGCTGAAAGACCTCCGCCGGGCTCCAATGGAACGGGCCAATGTGCTCCTTCAGATAATCATAATATGGGTCGCTCCCCGCGGCGATTCCAATCAGCGGCCTGTCCCACAACGGGGCTTCCGGCTTGCCCAGGGTCGAGAAATTATTTTTCTCCAGTGAATCATAAATATCATGAATGACCTGTTCCATTTCATGATTGTTCATGCAGCCTGCACCTCCTGTTCAAGAACTATATCATATTAATTATACATGATTAATTAAGAAAACAAAGCCCCGTTCTGTATCATTACTGTTATTAAAGTATGATACGGAACAAGGCCCGCGTTCGTGTATCCCAAAGGTGCCCAGGCAGCTCTTACCAGAGATTATTTTTGATCAGATATGGTTTGTCTTTCAGATTTAAGCCCGGGACATTATATAAGGCGCTGAATGATATGTTTTCTGTAATTGTGTATTTGATGCTCGTAAAATCATCGTTATTATCCCAAAACAGAATGTCGCTGGTTATATTATCTCCCCTTGCAAAAGCCTCCTCATCGTCATAGGGATCCTCATCCTCATCGTCATAGGGCGATTCCGCTATATCAACCACGGACGACAGCACAAGCACTTCTTCCTCTTCGTCTTCTTTTTCCTCTTTTTCTTCTTCGTCCTCTACGCTTTCTTCATCGGCTGCCGCCTCGGGTTCCGATTCTGCCTCCTCTGTTTCCGATACTGCCTCCTCTGCTTTGATTTCCTCCGGTTCCTCTGATTCCGCTTTTGTTTCCTCCGGTTCAGCCGCCACTTCCTGCTTCTCCGATGCGGCTAACACCGTCTCTGCCTGTTCTTCCTCTTCCTTTTCCTGTTCCAACACTTCCTGCGCCACTTCTGCCATGGCTGCCGGCTCCTGCTCTTCTACCGCTGTCATGGCTGCCGGCTCCTGCTCTTCTACCGCTGTCATGACTGCCGGCTCCTGTTTTTCTTCCGCAATCACGGCTGCCGGCTCCGGTGCCGCTTCCACTGCTTCTTCAGCCTCTATTGCCGCTGCTGCCGTTTCAGCCTTCACCGCCGGTTCCGGAGGTTCCACATGGATTTCAACGATATATTTTTCACCCTGATCCAGTTCCTGCATCAAAAATCTTCCTTCTTCATCGGTTTCCGCATATGTAACGGTCACAGTACCGGATCCGTCATTACTGGCTTTGAGTAGCCTCACGATCGCCGCTTTTACATACGCGCCTCTTTCATCGGTTACAACGCCCTGCATATTATTCCTCCCATCTATCTTCTTACATATAATACATTAAACAATACTATAAAATATGAATTTTACCGCCGTAATGTGATTTTTCGGTAAAAATACTTGTTCCGGCAGGAAAGCAATAATAACAACAGAGCAAGAAAATATCCCGCTGAGAAAAATACGGATAATTGAACACTCCCGCCTCTTTAGGTAGAGGCGGGAGTCTTCTTGCCGGTTATGATAAATCGGATCTATTGGACCTATTAAGAAAGGAATATTGTAAGCAAAAATACCAAAATACTATGCGCCGTAATAAATATCGGAGAATTCGATGGCTGACGCAGCCATCAATCGTTCGCCGGTTTCTTCGACCAACGCGGAGTCTGTGTAAGATTTCCTTGCCTTTTCCAGGGGGAAGACCAGTGAGAAAGTGCTACCGACCCCCTCTTTGCTATCCACGCTGATTTCGCCGTCCAGCAGGGATACCAGCATCTTGACCAGATACAGGCCGATCCCCGTGCCTTCCGACTGTCTGGGAACGATCCGTTCAACGCGTCGGAATTTTTCAAAGATCAAATCCTTTTGATCGTTCGGAATGCCGATCCCGTTATCCTTTACCTGGATACATACCTTTTGTTTCTTTTTATCAGCTATCTGTGAAATAACTACCTCGACAGACTTGCCTTCCGGAGTGAACTTTACCGCATTGGACAGGAGATTCAAAAGGATCCTTTCATAGATATTCACATCCGTATTGACAATTGATCGATCCATCATAGACCGGTACGTAATTTTGATCCCTTTTCTTTCTGCAAAGACGGAAATGGTATCGATGATCGACCGTGTCAGGAGAACGATATCCACGCTGGTTCGGTTCATTCTGAAAAGACCTGCGTTCACGCGGGTATTGTCCAGGATATTATTGACCAATTTCAGCTGGCGATAAGTATTTTGCCTTATTTTATTCAGATACTTTCTGAGTTTGTCCGACATTTCGTCGTTGCAGACAAGCTCGACGGTCTGTATGGAAGAAGTGATGATGGAAAGAGGAGTTTTCAATTCGTGGGATATCAGCATCAGCATTTCATCCTTCATTTCGAGCGTTTTTTTTAATTCCTCGTATTTCTCCTCAATATGCTTTCTTTTCAGCATATCTTCCGTCACGTCATCCAAAACAGGTACGATATATTTTATTCTTCCCTCCTCGGAGATGGGATGAATGCTTGCATTCCAATATCGAATCCCGCCGTTTTGTCCAACGGTCTGCTGCGCTTTCAGGTAAGCGGTCTCACCGGTATTTAATATATTCTGCCACATCGCTTCTGTTTTGCTACCGACTTGATTCTCAACCATTTCGTTTAAGCAGCGGCCAATGAGGTTTCCCTCCGCGCGCCAAGCTTCCTGCATATATTCCATAAACCTGCCGTTTGCTTTCAGCAGCCGGAAATCTGGACAGCTGAACAGTCCGACCCCCAAGTAGTTTTCTTTCATCATTTTACCGACTAATGAAAGTTCGGAATTCAGAAGAAAATTGTTCTTTGGCTGAAAGAGATAAAGCTTGTGATTTCCGCGCCCTACCTGATAGACGTTGATCTGGACCTCAATTGCCTCACACGATTTTTTAAACAGATAATATTCTGAACTTGTACTTTTTGGCAGGTCAAGTTCAAACCCAAACAGTTTGCACATGACCTCCGATATCTGCTTTTGACAGAAATCAGATTTTGAATATCCGGTCAGCGACGTAAAGGCGCATCCAAGATCTTCAACCAATCCATTGTTTACCATCAAGTATGAACTGCCATTTAACTCAGCTGGATTAATATCTTTTCCCATTGAGATCAGACACCTCCAATATCCGTTTAAAATCCGGAGGGGTGGAACCGTTTTATCAGTCAGGGTATCGGGATATCCTGACTGATAAAAAAGGTAATACTTCTTCAAGTATCACCCACGCCGACTGTGAAAATGCGAAAAATAACCATACGCAATCAAATCCCATATC